>JABDJR010000684.1 GCA_013003415.1 Candidatus Eiseniibacteriota bacterium
CTTTGGCCCAGGTGATCATTGCATCAACGAGGAATCCTCCTACCCCCAAACCCCAGTGCGACTTTGAAACGGAGATGCCAAACTCCCCACAGTGACGCATGCGCGGACGTTTGCCGCCGTGGAAGACCAGGGAACCGACAATCAGATCTCGCGAGGATGCGACTAGATAAAGGAGATTATCCGTCTTTTGACACTGCTCCAGAAAAACCTGATTCTCTTCGATGGAGATTCCAAACTCGCCGGGACCGAAACTCAGGAAATTGGATTCGGCACTGGTGGCCTCGATGTAAGACTGCAAAGGAACGGCGTCTTCGGCCGTGGCTTCGCGGATTTCGAGAGGACTACCGTCTCGCAGGGTTTTCAAGCTGGGAACCACGTGACCCCTCCCCAAGTGCATCGAAGAATTGCTGCGCTTCTCTGGGCGATCTCAATTCGATCCGCGTGAGGTGCTCATACTCATTGCTTGTGAACACCTCGCGGTATGTTCGCCGTATCTTACCGTAGCTTTGGAGAACCCAAAGCAAAATGGAGTTGCGACTGAGATAAGCATGCCGGAAACTCTCTCGGTTTCCATTCCAAAGTTCTTCTTGGGTTCGCACCCGATTCCAGGTTCGCGACCAGGCTTGTTTCCAGACAAGCGGCAACGAATAGTTCAGCCAGACGAGCGCGGTAGCTTGAGGCCAAATCGTGGGCCAGGAAAAGGAGTAGCCGCCATCACACACCCAACGTTCGGCTTCGATTAAGCCAGATAGCTCGGTGAGAAACTCGTGCCGTGGCCTCCCCTTCCAACCCTGTTGCCAGTGCAAGGCGTCGAGTTCGATATGGCGACCGTCGATATGCTGGCTGAGTTGCCGAGCGAACGTGCTTTTTCCGGAACAACTAACGCCCACAACCATCACTCGGTGAAGGGACTCATCCATCATCTCTCCAGGACTCCCTGAGCATGCCGTAAAAGGCGATATCTTCGAGCTTTCCCCAGCGCTCAAAGTGTTTCGGAGACAGGCCTTCATAGCTCATGCCTGCCTTCTCCATGACCCTCCCACTGGCGGCGTTGCGAGTCATGTGGTGGGCGTAGACGCGCTCAAGACCGAGCGTTTGAAAAGCGAACCCAAGCACCCCTTTCAAAGCCAGAGTCGCGTAGCCCTGATTCCAGAAGGGTTTTCCTATCCAATAACCGACTTCCGCACTATGGGCTTGCGGACCAAGCACCAGACCGATCGCCCCCACTAGGCGGTTCGAGGCCACTTCTTCGATGGCAAACACAACTTCCCGCCCCTCTTCCCGCTCCTTGGCCTGACCTTCAATCCATGCTTCCGCGAGCCCGTCTTCATAAGGATGCGGGATTCTCGCTGTGGTGTCAGCAACCTCAAAATCACCTGCGAGGGTCTGGACCTCTTGGGCATCGTCTTCGCGAAACGCTCGGAGGATGAGAGGGCCGATTTCCAGCGGCTCTAGCGTTTTCATTGTTCCCTCCCCGTTGTATAGTTAGGCGCGATCATACGAAAAAGTGCCACCCCCCGAAAGTCATTCCAACCTCATTTAGATAAGCAATTCCGGCATCGAAAGGATAATTTATGAAGCCCTCCGAGCTGCATCGGCTTCGGGTCCTCAGTGACCCCCGTATCCATCCCACCGAGGACATCACCGTTTTCCAAGTCGCATCGCCCAACACCGACAAGGACCGTTACGATTCGCGTCTTTGGCTTCAGGTCGGCGATGAAGTCCGCGAAATGCCGAACGGGAAGGGATTGCGTTCCCCAAGATGGTCTCCCAACGGCAGCAAGCTTGCCACGCTGCAGTCGGTGCCCGACGATCCGGACAACAAAGAAAGTGAAAAGCACGCTCAGGCGGCCGTGCTCGATCAACCCTTGAGCGGTGGCCCCGCACGAATCCTCACCTCCTACTCTTTGGGGGTGTCGCATGTGCAATGGTCCCCCGATGGGAAGTCCATTCTGGTGATCGCGAACGAGTATCGAAAACCGTGGTCAGAACTTTCCGCGAAAGACCGAGCGAAACAACCGCGTCATCTAAAATCAATTCCCTGGAGATGGGACTCCGCCGGCACCATCGACGATCGCGTTTCCTTCCTCGCCCTGGTTGACGTCACCGGCCAGCGGAAAGACCGAAAGATCAACCTCGACCCGGACGGTAAACGTCCCATCATTGGTGTTTCCTCGGTGGGCTGGCACGGGTCAGGAAGCAAGCTGGTGTGCTTGGCTTCCCGCGTGCACGCAAAGAAGAACCGCACCGAAGACTTTGTTCTTGAAGTGAACCTAGAAACCGGAGACGTCACCGAAATTCACCGGGACGGATACTGGACCCAAGTCTTTTATCTAAACGATGAGATCATGGCTTTGGGTATTCAAGATGCCTTCGATTGGCCTAGACCATTCAGCCTCTGGTCTTTCCCCTCCGGCGGTTCACCCGTTAATCATCTTGAGGGGCTTGACCGTATGGTCGATGACGCCCGCGTCGATGAAACCTCGGTCTTTTTCCTCTACGAAGATTGCGGCAAGCAGTTTGTTGGTCAATGGAACGGCAGTGACTGGAACGTCATCACCGACGAAGTACCTTTTTGCAGCGCCTACGACATTCGCCCCTCCGATCGACGCCTCGCTCTTGTACCCACCAGCGCCACGGACCCGGGAGAGTTGGTTCTCCAAAAAGGGCATGTTCTGGAAACGGTTACCGAACTCAACCACGACTTTCGGAACGAGGTTTCCTTAACGAAGCCGGAACACTTTGTGTGTCAACCCGACGGCGCCGATGTGGATACATGGGTTTTCCTTCCCGAAGGCGACAAGCCGGTACCTGTGCTTTTGAATATTCATGGAGGTCCCGCCACACAATATGGTTTCGGATTTTTTGACGAGTTCCAGGTCTACGTCGCCGCGGGCTACGGAGTGGTTGCCTGCAACCCTCGCGGTTCTGCGGGGCGCGGAACAGATCATCTACGGGCGGTGCGCACCGAGGGCTGGGGGAAAGTCGATCAGGCGGACATTTTGGGCTGCCTGGAAGAAGCGCTCAAGCGTTTTGATCGCCTCGACGCCACCCGCGTTGGCGTGATGGGAGGCTCCTACGGCGGGTTCATGACCGCCTGGCTCACGGCTCACACGGATCAGTTTAAGTCTGCGGTGGTGGAGCGGGGGCTTGTGAACTGGCCCTCCTTTGCCGGGACCTCAGATATTGGAACCACCTTCCCGCAGATGTATCTCGATGAAAACGGTTTCGATTCCGAGATGCTGAAAGCGAAGAGCCCTCTCACCTTTGCCTCTCGCACCAAAACACCAACTCTAGTCCTGCACTCCGAAGAAGACTACCGCTGCCCCATTGAGCAAGCGGAACAATACTTCACGGCTTTGCTGCAGAACGGAACCCACGCCGAGTTTTTGCGCTTCCCGGGTGAGAGTCATGAACTCAGTCGCTCGGGGAACCCTAAACATCGCGTTTCTCGGTTCGAATCGATTCTGGAGTGGCACAAACCGTTCTTAAAGCCCTAGTCCAGGCCAACCAGTCCCAAACGTTCCAGCAGTCCCTCTCGATCTGGAGACTGCTCGACCAAGGACTCTTTTGCACTCCGACTCAATTGTTTGAGCGCGTATTCCGCTTTGAGAGCCAGAGAGCGGTCGCCGAGGGGCACCGTGTATTCCAGAGTGAAGGGGCCTCGGGAGCGAAGCGCTTTGGCCCCCTTTCCCAGACCACCCTCGTGTTCGGCTAGGCGCCGCGTGACGTCCTTCGCGATACCGGTATAGAGGCGATCTTCTGAAGTGCGAAGCACATATAAATGCCACACTTAGAAACTCGCGGGTTTGAAGCGGAGGGTCATGAACCGGCTTCGGTTCCTAAGCGGCTCCAGAATCGGGCTAAGACTTTGCAAACCGGGCCGCCGACCTTTCCTTGGCTTTTTTCGCTTCTTCTTCACGATTTTTCTTGGGGGCCTGCGTCACCAAATTATCGACGAGATTTCGGGCCGTAGCTTGAACCTCATCCACGGCTTGCCAAAATACGGCCTCGTTGGCTTGGGAAGGCTTCTGAAATCCGCTTAATTTGCGCACAAATTGAATGGCCGAGGCTCGCAACTCCTCGTCGGTGGCGGCAGGGTCGAAATTGAATAAGGTTCGAATATTGCGACACATAGGATCTCCTCCTCGCCCATCGTTCTGGGCTTGGCAGCGGAGTTGGCAGTACGTGATTGTTTGTTATCATAGCGTTTCTAATCGTATTCTAGCGCCAAATCGTTAACAAAGGATGCCATGAAGCAGCTGCCCTTTTTCTGGCGACTCTACCTTGGCTACGTTCTTCTGGTTCTGGTGGCGGCTCTTGTCACTTCGGCCGTGGGATCACAGTCCATCGCGACCCAGTCCCGAGAAAACACCCGAGCCGAACTTCTTGAAAAGGCTCTCCTTCTTGGAGAGATCGCAAAGGATCGGTTGGTTCGGGAAAGTGTCGACCCATCCCCCGAACCCCTCTTCAAGGTCGATTCCAAAACCCGCTACACGCTGATAGCGGTCGATGGAACCGTTCTGGCCGACTCTCGCAAAGACCCCCAAACCATGGATCTCCACGATCGCCGGGTCGAGGTGCTCGAAGCCAAGGCCGAAGGCACGGGATCCGCGGTGCGCCTGAGTGCAACCACAGACGAAGAGCTGATGTATGTGGCGTCCCAAATTACTGATGGAGACGTGTTACTGGGTTACGCTCGGGCTTCGGTTTCTTTGGAGTCCATCAATGAGCGCATCTCCGAACTCAGGAAAGCCATTGTCCTCGCCGCCCTGGCGGCTCTCCTCCTGGCCCTTCCCTTGGGCTTTCTTGTTGGAAAACGAATGACCGCTCCCGTAACTACAATTGCCGAAGCGGTTCGGGAATTCGGCGACGAACAGTAT
>JABDJR010000710.1 GCA_013003415.1 Candidatus Eiseniibacteriota bacterium
GGTTTGGACTCGAGCTCAAACCGCTCTTCTAACAGTTCTGTCCGAGGCAAAGCTCTCGGAAGCCCTCATTCCCGGTCGCTATCCCCACGTGAAGCTTGAAGAAGCGGTCACCACCAACAACAACAATTCCGGACCGACCAACGGCGATGAATCCACCGTCGCTAAATAGGGAGTGAGATGAAGACCATTTATTTGGACCATCACGCCACCACACCTTTAGATCCTCGCGCCTACAAAGCCATGTTGCCGTACTTCTGCGATGAGTACGGCAATGCTTCCAGTCAAACCCACGAATGGGGACACCGTGCCGCCGATGCGGTGGCGGTTGCGCGAGCTTCCGTAGCTCAGCTCTTAGGGGCGAAACCGGAAGAGATCATCTTTACCGCCGGCTCCACCGAATCCAACAACTTAGCGATCAAGGGGATTGCTCGTCTCAAAGCCAAGCAAAACTTGGGAAATCACCTGATTACCACGGCCATCGAACACAAGGCCGTGCTCATGTCCATGAAGGACCTGCAAGAAGAAGGCTTTGAGCTAACCGTTTTACAGCCCAACCAACATGGCATTGTTACCCGCGACATGGTTGAAAAGGCTCTGCGACCAAACACCATTTTGGTTTCGGTCATGGCGGCCAACAGCGAAATTGGAACCATCCAACCGGTTCAAGCGATCGGTGAACTGTGTCGTCAAAAAAACATCACCTTCCACACCGATGCTACCCAGATCGTGGGTAAGTTACCTCTCGATGTGAAGACCAGCCCCTGTGACCTCTTGTCTCTGAGCGCCCATAAATTCTACGGGCCAAAAGGCGTGGGCGCTCTGTACATCCGCGAAGGGGTGGAACTGCAACCGCTCTTTTCCGGCGGCGGACAAGAGGGTGGCCTTCGTTCCGGAACGCTCAACGTTCCCGGAATTGTGGGTATGGGTGTGGTTGCCCGAGCGTGTCAGGGAGAAATGGAAGAGGAAGCACGCAACATGCGCGCTTTGCGAGACTGGTTTTGGCAGGAAATTCAGCAGCGCATACCAGACGCGGTCTTAAACGGTTGCTCCGAACAACGGCTACCCGGAAATCTCAATGTAGCTTTTCCCCGTTGCGAAAGCGGAGCCATCATGGCCGAACTCTCCGAGTTTGCTCTGTCGACGGGTTCAGCTTGCCAGAGTGGAAAGAACACTCCCTCTGAAGTGCTGACATCCATCGGCTGCCCCGCCGATTTGGCCCTTAGCTCCGTTCGTTTCGGGCTGGGGAAGTCAACAACCAAAGAAAGTCTCACTAAGCTGGCCGATCAACTCGAAAAGGTCGTGAAGCGTCTAAGGGAAACCGCCGCCGTCTAAGTATAAAGACATCTCCTGATTCGGCTTTTGGGGGGGCTCACTCAGGAAAGAGAAGGAAAGCCACAATTTCATGAACACATCATCTCTTCCCTTTTTGTTGGTCGCCATCGCTCTTCTGGTTGTGCCGAGTTCGGCTTCCGCCAACGCTATGGGTGAGATTCCCTACTATCGAGCCCCTCAATCAACGCCGGTGCACCCCGCCATCGCCGAGGCTGCCATCTCAAGCCCAAGTCAGGAAACGAAGGTTTGGATTTTCTTCACGGATAAGGGGCAGACGAACCTAAGCGATATAGAGCGCGCCAAAGCGGAAGTGGTTGAAACCTGGAGCGACCGCGTGAAGTCGCGGCGAGCCTACTTGGGCCAAGACTTCGGTGCGGACTACTACGATATTCCGGTGAATCCGCGCTATCGCTCGGTCATTGAGTCCATGGGGTTCAGGGTCGCGCGGGAGAGTCGATGGTTAAACGCCATTAGCGTTTACCTTCCTGCCCGCGATGCCGGTCTGGTTGCCAATCTTCCGTTTGTTCACAAAGTGCAGCCGGTTCGGGCGCGCACCCAACCCATCAACCCCATTCCGCCAGCTCAAGGTGTTCTCGCGGCCGCTACCGCGCCGGACAGTTCGGTTATTGCAAACTTCTACGGGCCTTCCTACCCGCAGATAACCCAGATCAGGGTCGATGAACTTCACGCCATGGGATATACCGGGGCTGGGGTTCGCGTCATGATCATTGATACGGGGTTCTTAGAAAGCCACCCTGCGTTTACAACCTGCACCGCCGTGATCGATGAATACGATTTCATCAACGATGACAATCAAACCGCCAATGAAGGTGGCGAGCATCCTTCGCAGCACAACCACGGTACCGGGTGCTGGGCAACCTTGGGCGCGTTTGCTCCCGGAGAGCTGATTGGCCCCGCCTTTGCCGCGGAGTTTGTTCTGGCCAAAACCGAAAACATTGTTTCTGAAACGCGCTCCGAAGAAGACAACTACGTCGCCGCTCTGGAGTGGGCGGATCTGCTTGGGGTCGATGTCACCAGTGCCAGTCTCGGTTACTGGGACTTCGACGATCTCTTCGCCTATTCCGTGGCCGATCTCGATGGCGACACGGCGGTGATTACGATTGCGGTGGATATCGCGGTGGGGCGTGGCATTTGCTGCGTGAATGCCAATGGCAATAAAGGCCCGGGAGTGAGCACCATGGGGTCACCTGCCGATGCGGATTCCGTGATTGCAGTGGGCGCGGTGGATAACGCGGGCACGATCGCGGGCTTTTCTTCGCGCGGTCCAACCGGCGACGGCCGTTTTAAACCTGAGGTAGTAGCTCAAGGTGTGAACACCATTTGGGCTCAAGCCTGGAGTAGCGGGTTTGGTCCCGCAGGGGGCACGAGCTTGGCTACGCCGTTAATCGGTGGGCTAGCTGCGTTGCTCAAAGAAGCCCACCCTGGTTGGTCCGGCTACGACATTCGCGAAGCGCTGATGCAAACCGCCGACAACATGGCAACGCCAAACAACGATGTGGGGCACGGCTTGGTCGACGGAGTAGCGGCGCTAACCTTCGGGGGCGCCACGCCTTCGGCACCGCGCATGACGCTTCCCTTCGCCTTGTGCGACCCGCCCGACAGCGCAGTTGTGAACACCCTGACTCCGAAGTTAGTTTGGGGATCTTCCATCAGCGCAACCGGTGACACCGTGTGCTACACGGTTTGTATTGACGATGGAACCACGGTGAGCGAGTACGCGGGAGTTAAAGACACGTGCTTTGTGCCCCCGGCGTTCACACCGGGTGACACCCTAACCTGGTGGGTGAAAGC
>JABDJR010000023.1 GCA_013003415.1 Candidatus Eiseniibacteriota bacterium
GAGGAGTCGAGTTTCGACGCCTGGATCAAACTGTATCGAGCCGATGAAAACACCGTGAACACCACCGTGAGCTACTACCTAAAGGGCGGGATCGTCGCCTGGTTGCTCGATCTTCAGCTGCGAGAGGCTACCGGCGGCAACAAATCTTTAGACGATCTGATGCGCTTGCTTTACACCGAGTATTCCGGCGCCAAAGGCTTCACCGATGCTCAAGTTCAGGAAGCGGCGGAGACGGTGGCGGGAGGCTCTCTGGATAGCTTCTTTGCCAAAGCGGTTCGGTCTCGAGAAGAACTTGAGTTCGACCAGGCTTTGTCTTACCTCGGCCTTCGGTTTAGAGAATCCAACGAACAGGCTACCCCATGGCTCGGAATCGAGGCGCAATCCGTGGATGGTCGTCTTGTGATCTCCTCGGTCCGCCGAGACGGTCCGGGGTATGAGGCCGGTCTTAATGTTCAAGACGAACTCCTGGCCTTGGGCGGCTATCGGGTTACCAACGAGAACCATCTCGAGCGGCTCTCCCAGTACGCACCCGGAGAGCGCATCGAGCTACTTATTTCACGTTTCGATGCCGTGCGCTCCGTACCCATCGTTCTTGGAAGCCACCCCGGCAATCCCTGGCAGCTCGAACGCGATCCCAACGCTTCGGCTACCGCCTTAGCAAACTTTCAGAGCTGGCTCTACCAAGGCCCCTAGAACACGTCCCTAGAAGGGGTTGGTTGCGAACACCGAGAATTCGGGCACAAAGCCGCGGTCTTCCATCTCCAAAATACCAACCACCGCATCGGCAATGTCTTCAGCCACGAGTTTCTTGGGGTTGATCTCTTCAATCTTCCGTCCGCCCCAACCCGTTTGCACCTCGCTGGGGTTCACTAAAGTCACTCGCACGTTGTGGCGCCGGAGTTCGTCCCGCCAACACTCGGTCATGCCTTTGAGGGCAAATTTGGAGGCGCAGTAGGCGGTTCCCCGAGCGAAACCTTTGAGGCCGGCGGTGGATGAAATGTTCATGATGTTGCCCGATTCTTGGGCCACAAAATGCCTGGCTGCCTCTCGCCCGACCATCATCGCTCCCAAAACATTGGTGTGGAAAACTTCTTCCATCATCTCCCGAGTCATTTCCACCAGGGGAGCGCCCCGGCCTATGCCCGCATTGTTAATAAGTATGTCCAGGCCTCCCATAGTCTCGATCGACTCTTGGACCATGCGAATGGCGTCGGCTTCCTGACTCACATCACCAACGATGCCGTTGGCCCCAAGTTCTTTAGCGGCAGCGTTTACGTTGTCGGCGCTCCGGGAGCTAATGGCAACGGAGCCTCCTTTTTGAATCAACTTGGCGGCGATGGCCTTTCCGATTCCTAAGCTGCCACCGGTCACGAGTGTTTTTGCTCCGTCCAGATTCATTTCGTCTCCTTCTTCGTTTTCTTTTCGCGCTCTGTCTAGAGCGGTTTAAAAGGCCCATGCTAGGATGGCTTCATGCGCGCGCTGCAACCTCAGGTCTTCATCCATCCCGATCCCCTTCGTCTGGAACAAGAGCTCCAGACTCAAATCGAACTGCTCAAACCTGGCTTTGATCGACGCGTTTTGATCATTGCGCCTTCAAACCGGCTCGTACGTCGTTTACGCCGACAATTGGCCTCACGCTTTGAAGGGCTGCTGGGGGTTGAGGTTCAAACTCACTTTGAGGTGGCACGTTTTATCTTAGATCGTGCTAACCCCGGGCGCGTTCCTGAGGTACTTGATCGCTCCATGCGCGAAGTCATCATGGATCATCTTTTGGCCAAGAGGGAAGGCCTTTCTTTGGCGGCCTATGCGGATCGTCACCTCTCGGTTTCCTCGGCCCTAGCCAGCCTGATGGGCGAACTCCGCGAAGCGGGGATCGCATCTCGCGACCTCGCACGGTTTACGGGGCAACCGCTACTCCTTGAGTTGAGTCAGGTCTACGTCGATTTTGAAGCCACGCTCGAGCGGCTGGAGCTCGATCCCAACGTTCCTCGATCGGATCGGGCGGGGATTACTGGAATCGCCATGGAGGCGGCTAAAGGTCTCCCGCCTTATGCGGGAGTTCTTCACTTTGGCGCCTACGATTTGGTGGGGATGAATCTCGATCTTGTCGAGGCGCTGCCTAAGGAAACTCTTCAGTTTTACGTACCCGGCGCAAACGACGCACCGGCTTGGGACTTCGCAAAATCATTTATCGAGCAGCGCCTAAAGGCAGCCCCCGTTGAGCTCGAGACCCCAAA
>JABDJR010000043.1 GCA_013003415.1 Candidatus Eiseniibacteriota bacterium
TATGAGAGCCGTCGGGGGATCACTTTGCAAAGGCTCAATCCAACCCAAACGTTCGGGTAGTTCTCCAAGCTGATTGATGACCACCGGGACCGATTTGGTTGCCAGAGTGTCGATCTGAAAGGAGACCAGTCGAGGGGCGCGGACTTCCGTAACATTGACATCCATCCCCAGGGGCAAGATGACATCGGCGGGAGACAACATGCGTTGGATCTCCCCCGGGCGTGCCTCGGCTAAATCCAGCTCAACATGGGGAGGGCGAAACTGAAACTTGAGGAGTTGCTTCCCCTTACCGCGGACTTGAACCTCAACTTCCTCGGGAGGCGACTTGACCAGGATGAGATCGGAAGACAAACCCCGAACGTGAAGAGGAATGCGAAGCCGGCGCTCATGTTCCCGCTCGGTGTAAACATGGGCATAAACCACCAAAGCCAACAACAGCGCGGTGACTTTTGTACCAAAGTTCTTGGAGAAGATAGAGATCGGTGCCATGCCTTAGCCATTGTCACTGTCACGTTGAGGCGAGTCAAGAAAACGCGCTAAAAAGCGCGGGAGATGGAGAGGCTGGCGAGCGTGACCTGGACCCTTTCCGAGTCTGTGGCGTGAAGCTCCAATAAGGTGTCGGCAAGAAGATCCAGAGAATAGGCTTGCCCAAGCGAAACGTTGACCAATAACAAAGCGTTAATCAGCCAGTAGTCGGATCGAAGCAGAGTGGTGTTGAGATCGGTCAACTCCAAACTCTCGGAGTCGTTTTGGTATTCGCGCCTTCCGAATTCCAAACTCAGCTCGCCGAACCCGGCGGTTCCAAACGTTCTACCGATGTCACCTCGCAGCGTTCCCTGCCAGTAGTCACGCCCCGTCTTTTGCCAGTCCAAGAGTCGGCGTAGACGTGGCCCGGCACGGAATTCCCAGACCAGACCACGATGCCTCATGAAGGGATAGAGACTTACGAGCCCGAAATCGTAGTAAAGCTCATCACTTCCTTGGTAGTCCGTGGATTCAAGGTCCAGTTCCAAACCGATTTCTGCATCGCCGGACTGCCACAACTCCGAATCCACATCGATATCGAGTTGAAAAAAGTCGCGGCCGATTTCCCCGCCCGTCTTGTAATTCCGAACTCGGGCTCCCGTGCGCAATCGCAAGTTACGACTTTCACTGGCCAACCAGTATCCGGTGCCATCCACCTCGAAATAACTACCCTCGTCTTCATCTTGTGAATCCTTGGTGGTGAAATTGAGATAGGCATCCCACTTGGGTAACCACTCCCCTTCTCCCACAAGCCCCAAACGCCAGCGCAGACGGTCGTAGTCATAGATAAAGCTCGTGGTATCCCCTCGCGTGCGTGAGCGGTGCCAACTGACATCGGATTCAAAGGTTACTTCAGAAGAAACGGGTAAGCTTCGGCCCGCGTGCAGGCGTGTGCTCCAGTCGCCGTGACCAACTAAGCTGGATTCTTCTTCTCGAATATCAATCTCGCCTCGAAAGGTCCAAGCGTGACGATCGTCACCAACAAACTTCAGCAGCCCATCTAGAGACTGGGTAACGCGGTCGGAACTAAGGAAGGTCCGTGAAGCCAGTTCGCTTTGACGCCTTTGGTTTCGTTCAAGCCAACGAAACTCAATCCGTGACCCTGGAAGCCATTGGTCATCGGAGAATTTCGTCACTTCGGTGGGAAGGAGATCGCTGTTGTCGAGTTCGGGGCTCACCAGATCAATTTCGGAGAAATAATTTTCGCCGAGGTATTCCAGCTCAAGGGCGAAATTGGCCGTTAGAGGCAGCCCCAACGCGTTTGAGGGCATGCCTCCCCAAACCATCGTGATCAAAAGGGCCGCGGCCAACCTCATGAATTAGTGCCCTCCATGGACTCCCAGAAGTCGGGCGACTTCAAGTGCGGCAGCGGAACTGGCTCGAACCTTGGCAAAGGCCTCGCGGGGCTTTCCCTTTTGAAGACTCGACTTCGCGTCGTCTAGCAAGCGATGGGCTTTCTTCAGAAGGCTCGTGGCGTTCGGAGCCGCATTGGGGGCATTCTCGTCGAGTTTCTGCAAAAGATCTTCGGTACCCGCGATCATTTGAGCCACATCTCGTGTATTGAGATCACTCTCAAGTTTGCTGAGTGATTTAGCGGCTAGAACCCGTGATTGTTCTGTGAGTCGTTGGGCTAGTTCAAACTTACGCCGGAGGGCCTGGCGTCGCGCCTCGTGCTGCAGTCTTTTGGCTTCATCCAAAAGTGTCCTGCCACCTTTGTTATCAACCGCATCCTCGACTTCGGCCAAGAAATGATCCGTGCGTTCGAGTAACTTCATGGTGTTGACGTCTTGCGATCCGACCTCTTGGTTCGCACAGCGCAATGCGCGCTCCCCTAATTCGCGGGCTCGCAAGGTAAGCCGCAAGGCGAGTCGCAGCCGATCCGTGTGAAACAACTCCATGGCGCGCTTTTGTTCTTTGATGGCGGCGCGGAGAAACTGCTGACACTGATCGGAGTCGTTCGTAACCACCGTGTCTTGCACATGACGGAGCATTTCTTCCGTACGTCGAATCGTCTGCCCCAACTGCTCTCGGTGTCGGTCTCCCTGCTGACAGGTTTCAATGGCGCGGGTCACAAGCTTCATAGCAGCTTCGACACGCACCGCCGCGCGCGCGCAGCGACCTCGATGGACTTCGG
>JABDJR010000081.1 GCA_013003415.1 Candidatus Eiseniibacteriota bacterium
CCTTTATTGGCTACGGGGGTCTTGGTATTGCCACCGAGGTTGGGCTGACCGGAGAGAGGGTTTGGGAAGCCGCGATCACGATCAACAATGCCCCCGCCTTCCGCTCCTATCGGCTGGTCTGGATTGATTCTCTTTACGAATCTCAGACCTTCCCTGTGCTTAACTAGTTTCAAGGCAATGGTTTAGCGTGGTTTTGAGCGTGGTGCACGGAGTGGGATTCTTTGGAGACTTTTCCTCCTGAATCCTGTAGACTTTTCCGCTCGCTAGCACGGGGCCGATTTGTCAGGCCCTGTTGATCGAACAGTTTTTTTGGAGGCGAAATGTCGCGTCGTTGCTCACTTACAGGAAAAAAACCCTTAGCCGGAAACAACGTTTCCCACGCGAATAACAAAACGCGTCGGCGTCAGCTTCCCAACTTGCAGGTAAAGCGCATCTTTGTCCCTGAGCTGAATCGTACGGTTCGGATCAAGATGTCCACCCGCGCCCTTCGTACGTTGAACAAGAAGGGTCTGGTGGCTTTCCTCAAGGATGAGGGGCTGACCCTAAAGGATGTTACTGCCTAGGGTTTTGCCAAATGATCTAGTTTTAAAGCGCCCTGGCTCTCCTTGAGCTGGGGCGCTTTTTCTGTTTTGGAGGAGTTCCCATGCGTTATACCAGAATTGCCGGAGTTGGTCACTATGTTCCGGAGAGGGTTGTTTCTAATCATGAGTTGGAAAAACACATGGAGACCTCTGATGAATGGATTGTAGAACGCTCCGGAATTCGAGAAAGACGCTTTGCCGCCGACACCGAAACGTCCACCGACCTCGGTCTGGCCGCGGCCAAGGCGGCTCTGGACAACGCAGGGTGGAAACCCGAAGACGTGCAGTTCATTGTCTACGCAACCCTCTCACCGGATATGTTTTTTCCCGGAAACGGCGTGTTGCTACAACGCGATCTTGGAATTGAGGGAGTAGGGGCCCTAGACGTTCGGAACCAGTGCAGCGGGTTCATTTACGGACTCGCTACCGCAGACGGTTTCATTCGCATGGGAATGTACGATCGCGTGCTATTGGTGGGTGCAGAACTTCATAGTTCCGGTCTGGTCATGACAACCGAAGGTCGAGACACAGCCGTGCTTTTTGGGGATGGGGGCGGGGCGGTTTGCCTTGAGGTGACCGATGATCCCGACGGGGGGCGACTCTTGGCTCACAATCTTCACGCCGATGGTCGCTACGCCGAAGACTTGGCCATGTTGGCGCCCTCGGCGGCCAAACGCCCTTGGTTCTCGGCGTCCATGATTGACGAAGGCCTTACCACCACGAAAATGAATGGTCGCGAGGTCTTCCGTCATGCGGTGACCCGCTTCCCCCAAGCGATCAACGAGGTTTTAGAGCAGGAGGGGGTTCAAGCTTCGGACATTGACCTTCTCATTCCGCACCAGGCCAACTTACGGATCATCGATGCGGTCAAAAAGAAGATGGGCCTCAGTGACGATAAGGTTTTTGCAAACCTTCAAAAGTATGGAAACACAACCGCTGCGAGTATTCCTCTTGCCTTCAGCGAGGCGGTGGCTGAGGGCCGGGCCAAACGTGGAGATCTAATCTGCATGGCCGCTTTCGGATCGGGGTTTACTTGGGGAGCGAGTCTCTTTCGCTTTTAGCTAGAAAGCGATGGTATGAATCGCGTGTTTGGCCGCAAAAAGAAACACCGGTTTAGGGTTAACTTCCCACTCCCGCAAACACGCTTCCGTCATCTTAATGGCGTGAGCTGCCCCGGTTTCCATGGCGCTTTCGATGAGCTCTTTTGGGTTGGGGGCTTCCAGGTCTTCTTTGGCAACCGCAAGTAAGCTGGAGTCATCACCGTGGGTTGCGTAGACTGCGGCTGCGAATTGCCAAGCATACTTGAGCGCACGAACCGAATCCTCACGACTGAGATAAAACTCGAGCAGTCGCAACGCGCTAGGACCGGTGAAGGCATGCAAGAACACCACCCCATGGGATCCATGATGGTTCAGGAAGATGCGAGCGAAGAGTTCGGTGAGCTGAGCTAGAAACTCCGGATCTTCAGCCTGAACCTGATTCACCAGATGCTTGAAGTCCGGCGTGCGCTCGAGCACCTGATGACGAGGCTGAATGAGTCCTTCTTTGC
>JABDJR010000105.1 GCA_013003415.1 Candidatus Eiseniibacteriota bacterium
GTCACAATCCGTTTGTCGCTAAGAATTTCGGGAATGCGGGCTTCGACAATCCGCTGAGCCAAACCCTCGGCGATGGCGGTCTTACCCACACCAGGCTCGCCAATTAAGACAGGGTTGTTCTTCTTGCGACGACACAACACTTGAACAACGCGTTCAATCTCGTCCTCGCGCCCAATGATGGGATCGAGTTTGAGCTCGCGGGCGAGTTGTGTGAGATCGCGTCCGAACTGATTCAAAGCCGGCGTTTCGGACTTCTCTTCTTCTTGAGCCTTGCCGGCGGGAGGGCCACCCAGCAATTTCAACGTCTCATCGCGTACTTTCTTGCGATCGACACCGAGTTCTTGCAACACACGGGCGGCAACGCCTTCACCCTCGCGGATGAGGCCCAGAAGCAGATGCTCGGTACCCACATAGTTGTGGCCAAGCTGGCGCGCCTCTTCGATAGCTAGTTCTAAAACGCGTTTGGCCTTGGGGGTAAACGGAATCTCTCCCAAGGTGAGCGTGCTACCTGGGGCCGCAACCATACTCTCTACGGTTTGGCGGATGACCTCGAGATCGAGACCCAGGTTGGTCAACACGTTGGCCGCGATTCCCTCTCCTTCTCGGATCAATCCCAAGAGAAGATGTTCGGTACCGATGTAATCGTGTTGTAGTCGCCCTGCCTCTTCACGAGCCAGGTACATCACCTTTCGTACGCGTTCGGTAAATTTGTCTTGCATGTCGCTAACTCCTGGGGCTTGCCCTGTTGGCTACAATTACCCCGGTGAGGAACCTCAGTTCCCTTGTGCCCATCCTTTAGATCCGGACCCGTTGGCCCAACCCGCTTCGTGTAAACGAGCTCGAACAATCGTTGCGCGAAACTCCCGTTTCTCTTCGCGATTCAGCTCACGACCCGCCCACTGTCTGACGTGACCGGATTGAGAAAACACAAGAATCTCGTTTAAGACTTCAGCTGAACAGAGGTCTGGTAGCTCCAGCGCAAGACCAAACCGAACTGCCGAGGTCAGACTCAGGACTTCTTTGGATTTCAGGCTCCGAGCACTTTGCAACAAGGCCTGCGCCCGGTACACCTTATCTTCCAACTGGACCTTAGCCGTTGTCCACATCTTCTCGCGTGCGGCCGCCTCGGCGTCGATGATCTTTTGTACCTTTTCGCTCAGACTCACCACAATCTCGTTTTCTTCGATCCCGAGAGTGGTTTGGTTTGATATTTGTACAAAATTTCCCATGATCTCAGTCCCTTCCCCGTAAAAGCCGCGTACCGCCAAACCCAGGGCAGCAGCTCCTTGAATCACCTTTCTTGCTTCACCAGTGATACTTAGGGCCGGAAGATGAGCCAAAACCGAGGCCCTCATCCCCGTTCCCACATTCGTGGGGCAGGCGGTGAGATAGCCAAAAGATTCGGAAAAGGCAAAACCCACATGTCCTTCTAATTCATCGTCCACTTCACTCACTAAATCCAGTGCTTCTCCCAAACGGAAGCCCGAAACCACGCCCTGGAGGCGTAAATGGTCCTCTTCATTGACCATGAGACTGAGTTCTTCACCGAACTCAACTACCACAGCGCTGTGGCGCTTGCCCATTGCCAAATCACGACTTATCAGCCTTCTCTCAAGTAAGAAATCAAGCTCATGGGGCTCCAGATCGGCCACCGGAAGAAAATCACTTTCTTTCAGCCGCGGCACGAATTGGCAGGCCTGTTGTATGCGCTGGGCCACCCCCTTCATCTGGTCAGGGGTGCCCATGGTTGGGAAGGGCACAGCTTCGAGGTTACGAGCCAGACGGACCCGGGAGGACAAAATGACCTCGCTTAGAGGGCCAGGTTTGGATGCCCATTGAGGGTAGCGGCCGAGAAAAGCTTGCAGAGTCGACTCACTCACCGGTGACCCCCTCTTCCTCGGTGACGCCTTCTTCTTTTAGGCGATCGCGGAGACCGGCGGCCCGCTCATAGTCTTCGGCCTGAACTGCGCGTTCAAGCTCATCGGAAAGCCGCTTGATTTTGGAAGCCTTGGCGAAGGCCTCGCCTTCCCGCCGGGGAAGCCGACCCCGGTGGTCGATCCGACCGTGAATACGTCGGAGAAGTGTTTCAAGTTCGGTCTTGTAAACGGTGTAACAGTGGGCGCAGCCGACTCGGCCGGTTTCCTTGACCCGTGTGTAGGTCATGCCGCACTGGGCACAGATAGCCCCGCTGCTACCGGTTTCCTCCATACCTTGGAAAAGGCTTGTCAGAGGGTCGGTCGCCGCCTGGGGTTTGGGTGCGCTCATGCCGCCAAGCTCGTCGGAGCAGGTCTTGCACACGTTAAATTCAACTTCGTCACCCTGGCTGACGCGTTTGATAAACACGGTGGCCGGGTTTTTCCCGCACTGCTCGCACAGGTTTTTATCTTTGCTCTCCACCTTAAACTCCGTCCTAGCCCCTGACCCTCTCCCCCAAGGGAGCCCGAAGCTGCCCTTCTGCCTTTGTTATCGGCTTTCCAGGCTTACTCTTCCAGACTCTATACGGTACACCGCATCCGCCCGATCGGCCAGTTGTTCATTATGGGTCGCGACCAGTGTAGCTTGGCCATAATCGGCTACTATTTCGACAAAAAGCTCCTGGAGAGCCTCGGCATTCGCCCCGTCCAGATTGCCGGTTGGCTCGTCGGCCAGGAGGACGGCCGGTCGATTGATGAGAGCCCTGGCGACTGCAGCCCGCTGCTGCTCTCCACCTGAAAGCTGCCCCGGACGATGATCCAGCCTGTCCTTAAGACCGACCCGAGTCAGAAGACTCTCCGCCTCGGACTCAAGCTCTTCAACCGGGCGCCCAGACATCATCCCGGGAAGGTAGACGTTCTCAAGCGCGCTCAGTTCGGGAAGCAAGTGATGAAACTGGAACACGAAACCAATGGACGCGTTTCGAAACTTTGCCAGCTCGCCCCCACCCAGTTGAAACACGTCTCTATCTTCGAACAACACGCGCCCGCCGGTGGGGCGGTCCAAGGTTCCCAGCACGTGCAAGAGCGTGCTCTTCCCGGAACCTGAAGCCCCAACAATCGCATTGAGCGTGCCGGGCCCTAAATCCAAATCTAAGTCTTTCAACACATCGAGACGACCGCGCCTCGGCAGGGCGAACGACTTGCAAAGCTTTTCTGCCCTAAGAATGGATCCCTGGGTTTTAGACATGGGATCTAGGTTTCCCGAATCGCGTCGAGAGGGTTCAGACGCGACGCTTTGAGAGCAGGATAGAGTGTGGCCAACCAACACACGAAGAAACAGACCACCGCCACCACGACAACATCAAGCCACTTCAAAAGAATGGGCACCGTGTCGACAATGTAGACATCGTTAGGAATCTCCAGCCCTTGGTGTTTCACAAAGAACACACCCGCCAACCCGAGAATGATGCCGAGGGCAATTCCAATGACTCCAATCTCAGAGCCCGCGGTCATGAAGATGCGTAAGACGTCGCCATCGGTAGCACCCATCGATTTGAGAATGCCAATCTCACGTTTCTTTTCCATCACCATCATGGTTAAGGCACCCACGATGTTAAAAGCAGCAATCAAAACAATCAGCAGCAGAATAAGACCAAGAAGGTACTTCTCGATTTGCATGTAAATGAATAGGTTTTGATTCAGATCGATCCACGTATTGATGCGATAGGGATAGCCTCCCAGACGCTGGAGGATCTGCTCCTTCATGTTTTCGACGTCGAGGGGATCGGTTACTTTGACTTCGATTCCCGTCACCTTGTCACCCATGCGGTAGAACTTCTGCGCTTGCTCTAAGCCGACAAAGGCCAGGCTGGAATCGTATTCGTAGAGTCGCGAACGCCAGATTCCGGCCACCCTAAATTTGGCTACGCGCGGAATGGGGCCCATGATCGTAACTTTGAACACGGGGTTCGCAAGAAGGACTTCATCCCCGACCGACACCCGCGCCGCATGGGCCAAATCGCGACCCAAAACAATGGGCGGCGGCGACCCATCAAGGGACTCCAATGGCGGCGTCACCTGTTCCACAATAGAGTTGACCCCGCTCACATCTTCGTAGCGAAGCCCCTTCACAAAGAACCCTTTGAAGCGAGCTCCCTGCAGAAGGCCGCCTTCCCCATAGACAAACGGGGAAACCCCCTCGACTCCGGGCACGTCCCGCACGATCGCGGCCACCGAGTCGGCGGCGGTGAAATTGTCGTCGTGACGCAGGAGAATAATGGCGGCATTCGTTCCCAGAAGCCGGCTCGTTAGCTCGGTGGACAGCCCGTTCATAATGGAGAGGGCAAGAATAAGAATGCCCACCCCAAGAGCTACCCCACCAATCGAAATCCAAGTAATGAGGGACACGAACCCCGTTCGCTTTCGCGATCGAAAGAATCGGTGAGCGAGAAAGTACTCGTAGCGCATGCGCTCCTAAGCGTCCTCCGCCATAACCTCTTCATCGGTTTCCGCGTCGGCGGTATCGGCCAAACCGTCTTCGTGACGCAACTGCGGAAACAGAATCACTTCGCGGATGTTTTCCATGCCGGTGGCCAACATGACCAGACGATCGATTCCAATTCCCACCCCACCGGTTGGGGGCATGCCCGTTTCGAGAGCGCGAATGTAATCGTGGTCTTTGACCTGGGCTTCCGCGTCTCCGGCGGTGCGAAGCTCGGCCTGATCATCGAAGGCTGCCTCTTGGGCCGCAGGGTCGTTCTGCTCGCTGAAGGCGTTGGCCAACTCCATGCCCCCCACAAACACCTCAAACCTTTCTACCACGCGATCATCGTCGCGGTGCTTTTTGGCCAAGGGTGAAATTTCCCGAGGAAAGTCGGTGAGGAAAGTTGGCTTGATGAGGTTCGGCTCGACCGTTTCCGAGAAGATGGCGTCGACGAGTTGACCCCGCCCCACCTTGCCCTCCAGATCGATTTTCAGACGGTCACAGAGAGCGCGAAGCGCGGCGTCATCCGCCCCAAGAATGTCGACTCCCGTGGCCTTTTGGATGGCGTCGAAGTAACGAACCCGATCCCAGGGAGGTGTGAAGTCAAGGCTGTGCCCTCCAAAGGCGGTTTGGTAGGAACCCGTAGCTGCCTTGATGGCCTCGGAAACCAACTCCTCGGTGACTTCCATCATTTCGTTGTAGTCCGCATAGGCTTGGTAAAACTCGAGCATGGAGAACTCGGGATTGTGACTGCGATCAATCCCTTCGTTCCTAAAGTCGCGTGCAATTTCGTAGACACGCTCCATACCACCAACAATAAGCCGCTTCAAGTACAGCTCGTTGGAAATCCGCAGGTAGAGCGTCATGTCGAGGGCTTCATGATGGGTGGTGAAAGGCGTGGCAAACGCTCCCCCATAAATGGGCTGCAAGATGGGTGTATCGACTTCCAAAAAGTCCCGGCCGTCGAGAAAGCGACGGATGGCGCTGACAATCGCGGCCCGAGCTCGAAACACCTTCCGCGTGTCTTCATTCACAATGAGATCGAGGTAGCGTTGGCGGTAGCGAATCTCGACATCTTTCAGCCCGTGCCACTTCTCGGGAAGCGGACGCAAGCTCTTAGCCAAGAAGGTGATGCTTTTGGCTTGAATGGTCTTCTCGCCGGTGCGTGTTTCGAACAGGGTACCCGTAACCCCGATCAGGTCTCCAAGATCGAGACGCTTCACGAGTTCGTAGTTCTTTTCACCCAGGATATCGAGTTTGAAATAAACCTGGATCCGACCGCTCTTATCTTGCACATGCACAAAAGTCGACTTCCCATGGCTACGTCGCGCCATCATGCGCCCCGCAACTGATACCACAGTTTCGTTGGCAACCAAGCCGTCGAATCCGTCGAGAATGTCTTGCGCGTGGTGTGTTACATCGTAAGCGTAAGGATAGGGATCGAAACCCATCTCCTGAATCTCTTTGAGATTAAGTTTTCGCTGTTCAACTTGATCTAAACTCAATGTTCTACCTCTAATTAAAAGCCAAGCTAACTAAGAAGATGTGGATACGGACGGGGCTGACACCAGATCGTTTTTTCCGGCCCGAAGTTCGGGGTCCGGTTGCACGGGATAGTTTGCCGTAAAACAGGAATAACAGTGTTCAGAAGGAGCCTGCACAGACTTCTGAAGCCCCTCCAAAGAAAGATAACCCAAACTGTCGACTCCCAAGTAGTTCTTGATCTCTTGAAGCTCATGCTTGGAGGCAATGAGCTCCCCCTTACTGGGAGTATCGATTCCGTAGTAACAGGGCCCCACCACCGGTGGCGAAGCTACCCGAAAGTGAATCTCTTTAACCCCACCCCGACGCATGAGTTTCACAAGCTTGCGGCTCGTGGTTCCACGGACGATCGAGTCGTCGACCACGACGATGCTCTTTCCTCGCAGCGCCTCGGCGACCAGGTTGTACTTTACCCGGACCCCCGCCTCACGGGATACCTGCCCGGGCCGAATAAAGG
>JABDJR010000138.1 GCA_013003415.1 Candidatus Eiseniibacteriota bacterium
TTCGACTCTTTGAGGTTTCAACGGTTGGGGCACCGGTGGGTGTGGTTCCCGTGTAGCCGGTGCGAACCCGAGACACGGCGGACATGGGTCGGACCCAAGATTCACTTGGAGTTTGAGGTGTTTCCCCCGCGTTTGTAATAGAACTCCGAATCTCCGAGGCCATGGTTTCATCGACGGCCATGGTGGCATCTTCGGGGTCAAACGACACCGGTTCGGGGGGTGGTTCCCAAGGAACTCCGGGAAACTCCAAGGCGTGGGCTACAGCTTCGGTGGGGCCGAAGCGTTCGGCGGGGTCCTTAACCAATAGGGAAGCAATGAGTTCTTCAAGATCTTCGGGAATGTCGGGGCGCAACTCCCGGGGCGGCACCGGATCTTTGTGAGCCACCTGATAAAGAATCGTGCTCGCGGTTTCCCCAGAGAAAGCAGGGGAGCCGGTGGCCATCTCGTAAAGAACGCAGCCGAGTGAAAACAAATCGGCAGCTGGTCCCGGCACTTTCCCCTCAATGATCTCCGGAGCCATGATGTGGGCGGTACCCACCAAAGCCCCTTCCATGGTGAGCTGGGTGTCCCCCGTGCGTCGGGCCACTCCGAAGTCCATGACTTTGAGGTTACCGTCGGCGGTGAGCATGAGGTTGGGAGCTTTGATATCGCGATGCACGATGCCCCGGGAATGAGCGAGAGCCAGGGCGCGCGCCGCTTGTCCGCCAAGGAAGTAGATGTCGTCGAAGGCGAGGCCGCGTCCTTGCATGAGTTGTTGGAGAGTTTTCCCCTCCACAAACTCCATGGCGAGGTAGGCGGTGCCGTCTTCCTCTCCAAACTCATAGATGGTGGCGATGTTGGGGTGATTCAGCTGGGCGGCTAGGCGAGCTTCACGCTTGAAGCGTTCTAAAAACTCCGGATCACCAATCATGCGATCGGTGAGCACCTTAATGGCTACCGGACGATCCAAATTGATGTCGATCGCACGGTAAACTTTACCCATGCCTCCTTCACCGAGGAGATCGAGAAGCTCGTAGTGCGAAATCTGATCTTTGGGGGCCAAAGATTCTCCCTGGAGAAGCCACATGGAAGCCGTGCCGACCCTCTCGGCATGACGCGTTCATTGTGAAGCACCATGCCGAGAGGTTCAACCGGCTACTTCAGATGGAGAACTTTCGTGGTTCCGACATCCTTGCCTGCCACCACCCGAATGAAATAGAGCCCGTGGCCGGTTTGTTTTCCAGAGCTGTTGCGCCCGTCCCAAGGGATCTCGTAACGGCCCTGGGGAAGGAGTTGTCCTCCCACGAGTTCGCGAACTAGAGAGCCGTCGAGCCCGAAGATCCGAGCGGTGACTCGGGTTTCGGCAGGCAGGTCAAAGCGAATCATCGTGCTTGAGCTGAACGGGTTTGGAGCCGCTGGTCGGAGGGCAAACGCCACCGGCAATACGGGTTCCGGTGGAGCCAGGATGGTTCCAATCGTAAAGGGTTCGTCGGAAATGGTGACGCCCGTAATCTTGCCGTTTTTGTAGGTCACAATGTTTAGTAAGCCATCGGTGGTGTTGGTTTCGGGAACCGACCACACATGCGTGGAGTCGTCGGGTGTCCCTACGACTACCGTGTCCCAATCCGCCCCGCCGTTTTCACTAAAGAAGATGTCGATCCAATCTGCCGGTCCCTCGGGTGAGGGTTCCCACTTGATGGTGAAGTCGCTTCCTCCCAACAAGGTCATGCCGGGCGCGGGGAGCAAGATTGTGGCGCGGGCCACATTGATATGGTCTTGGGCGACAAAGTCCTCGCCTCCGATTAGGCCTGTCAACTCAAAGAGCACGTTACTTCCCTCGGGGAGGAAGTCGTAAACCGCCTTTGGATTGAACTTGAGCTTCAGTTCCTGAACGCCGCCATTGTCAAAGTCTCCAATCTCGGCTGAGCCTGGTAGCGGCTCGATGAGTTGGGCTAGGCGCACCGAAGAGACGTCGACGTTCGCCGGGTCGTATTCCGGTGGGAACTCCATGATTGCTTCCATGGTCACATGAAGGTTGTTCAGGGTAATGGTCTTGGGAGTAACCCGCAGGCTGGCTTGGATGAGATCGGAGAAGGCCACGTAGGAAACCGTGTTGTCTCCGGAGTTCACCACCAGAAGCTGGCCGTCACCGGCTGGGTCAAAGGCCATCCCATTGGGGTTTTCGCCAACGTTAATTGTCCCGCCTTCAACCAGGGAAATCTGCCCGATCGCGGCGTCGCTGGTTTGAGCGACGGCGGGGGAGCCCGCGGTGATCACGATGCGGAACACCTGCACAAAGCCATCGGCGTTGGTGACGTACACGCTGGCCCCGTCTGGGGACACCACCACCGACTCGGATTCGGAGTTGGTGTTGATTTGAGCCCTGGCCTGACCTTCGGTCGGACTTCCAGGAAGAATGTCGATGATCAACAGTTGATCGTCGGAAGTAAGGACGATGGCCAACGCACCATCGGGGGTGACCACCACCGACTCGGTGTCCGAGTTGGTATTGATCTGAGCCCGTGCCTGTCCGTCTACTGGATCAACAATGAGCAGTCCGTAGCTGGTTCCAATGATGACTCGGCCGCCATCGGGGGTGACCACCACCGACTCGGATTCCGAGTTGGTGTTGATCTGTGCCCGTGCTGTGTAGGCCGAAGCACTGGTGGAGTCGGTTTCGAAGATGCTGAGGGTACTGTCACCGTAATTGCAGACATAGAGTGAGCGTCCGTCCGGATGCGAGGCAACGCCGGTGGGATTCAAACCCGCCTGCATAGTGATCAAAACTTCCTGGAAGGTTGAGCTTCCCGCGGTGCCGTCGATCACGGAAACCGTATTCGAAAGGAAGTTCGTCACGTAGATGCGGTCCCCATTAGGGGATGTGGTTACCCCAAACGGGTGGGCCCCTACGGGAACTCCCGTTTCCGAAAGTTGCGTGGAGAGCAAGATGGGGACTACGGAGTTTCCTCCCGGGCTTGTCATGTAGGCACGGGAGCCATCGGGGACCACGGCAATCTGCTGTCCGCTCACGGGCACATCGGTATTGCCGGTTAGGGTATTCACCGGAGGCGGATTGGGGGCGAGAACTTGGAAGTCTTTTCCGTTGCTGGTTTGGGCACCCACGGAAACCGTCACCGGGCCGCTGGTTGCTCCCACGGGAACATAGGTGAACAGCGCTCCGGAATCGCCGCCCGTGATTACAGCGGGGGTTCCGTTGAAGGACACAACGTTATCGGTGAGGTTAGGTGCGAACCCATCGCCCGACAAGACAACCGGTGCCCCGACCAAGCCGGAGGAGGCGTCAACCGCGTGCAGCTCCAAAACACTCGCAGGTGCCGTGGTGAAGGAGAACGCTCCCGGGTTACTGAGCGGGTTGCCGTTGTAGTCCATGAGACCGCTGCTCAAGGCGTAGTTGTATTGAGTATTCCCTGCGAAAGCTCCGTTCACATTGAACACAACGCGACGGTTTCGATTTGCAAAGGAGTAGGCTCCCGGTACGGGTGCTCCTCCGTTGTCGGTGACGGCAAAGGAACCCGGGTTCACGGTGGTCGCATCGATCGACTTGGAGAAGTCGACGGTGATGATGGTGCTCACACCGGGTGCCGCGGTTTGGTTGGGCGCGGTGGTCAGGAGTTGAGGCGCCGCCAGAGAGGTGTCAGGGAGCACTTCAAAGAACAAGCTGACAGGGCCAAGCGATGTTAGGACCTGAACTTCGTTTTGACCGAGGATGCTCCCGGGAGTGTACGAGAACGAGAAGAATCCGTTCGCATCCGCTGCCTTAAAGGCTTCAGACTTTCCGGAACTGAACTCGCCTGCGCTGCCTGGAGCAAGGGCAACCCGAACCGGGGCGCCCTCTTGTAG
>JABDJR010000148.1 GCA_013003415.1 Candidatus Eiseniibacteriota bacterium
GCCATGGATAGAGGCGCAAAGCCATGATCTGCAATGTGTTGGTGTCCACATCGAAGCCTTGAGGCCTCATCCCAAACTGAGATTAGTTGAGGTAGCAACCTTGCAAAATCCCCCGGCAAAATGGCGAGCGGACGGGCGTTCCAGGCTTTCTGAGCTTTTTCAACAATAGTACAAAAATAACCCTAGACAAGAGCTTGCTTGAGGCTAATATTGGAGGTGGAGAGGGAAAGAAGGTCCCAATGCAAACAGAGAGAACCGCCCCTGAGGCAGGTTCGGATCCGACTTTCTCCGTTGGTGAAGTTGCCGAACTTACCGGGATTGCTCCGGCCACACTCCGAATTTGGGAGCGTCGCTACGGAGTACCCCTGCCGGTGCGCCTACCCTCAGGCCATCGTCGTTATACCCAAGAAC
This sequence comes from Candidatus Eiseniibacteriota bacterium, assembly GCA_013003415.1. Classification (GTDB taxonomy): domain Bacteria; phylum Eisenbacteria; class RBG-16-71-46; order JABDJR01; family JABDJR01; genus JABDJR01. The sequence continues at coordinate 412 of JABDJR010000148.1, forward strand.
AAATTCAGTGGTTGCGCAAAGTCTCCGAGGCCCTATCTCTCGGCCACCGGGTAAAGGCCGTGCTGTCCGCTGCTCCTGAAGATCTCGACGCCATGCTCCGACCCTCAGCGCGTGTGCGCGAGCGAGATGCGGATGTAGAAGTGCTGCTTGAGCTGACCCGTCGTTACGACGGAGCTCGCGTGCATGATCACCTCAATCGACTTGCGCAAACGCTCCCCGTCATCGATTACTTAGAAAAGAAGGTGGGTCCGCTCCTTTTTGAAGTGGGTAGAGAATGGGCCGATGGGAATTTGGATGTTCGTCATGAGCATTTCTTGACCCAAATCGTCGATGACAACCTCAGGATCCTTCGGGTTTCTTTGGGTGCTCCCACAACCAGCAGTCCTCCCGTGCTACTCACCACACTGTCTAGCGAATCCCACTCTCTGGGCATTCAAATGGCGGCGGTGGTTTGCCAGCTTGTTGGTGTGCGCTTTCGCACCTTAGGAGTTTCCACTCCGGTAGCGGAAATTGTAAAAGCCTGTGACGAAACGAACGCCCGTGCCGTATGCATCAGCATCAGCATGAGCAGCGCGGGTGTGGAAACCGACAAACGGCTCTCGGATCTGCGTCATCTGCTTCCTGAGCATGTTCAAATTGTTTTGGGTGGTGAGGGAACCCGACGGATTCGTCGAAGTCCCCGGGGAATCAGCATCTACAGGCGATTTTCCGAGTTTCAAAAATTTCTTATGAATCAACTTTGAGCAAAGGTGGTCGTTCAGTGGAAAAGCGTATTCCGACCAACTGGCTAGAATGGCCAACCACGGGCCGGAAACTCAGAGGACAAACTTTAGGAGACGAACTGAGGGGGGAACCCACCGTTCTATGCTTCCTAAGGCATCTTGGCTGAATTTTTTGTCGCGAAACCATTGCGGACCTTCGCCGACTTGCTTCAGAAACCGAGGAGTTTCCTCCCATCGTTTTTGTGATGCAGTCGGACCCCGTGCAGGGTGACAAGGTTTTTGATGAGTTTTGGCCCGAGGCCCGTGCGATCTCGGATCCGGACAAGGTGTTGTACGAAGCGTTTGGGTTGAGCCAAGGCTCGCGGGTTAAACTATTTAGTCCTTCGCTTTGGAAACGCAGCATGGAGGCTTATCGCAAGGGATTTCGCCAGGAGGGGGTCATGGGCGACGCCATGATGATGCCGGGTTTGTTTCTGGTGTTCGATGGAGAAATTGTGTGGTCGCATGACTACAAACACTTCGGTGACAAACCTGACTATTTCGAAATGGCTGAGATGGCGAAGAGCACCCGATCAAGAGCGTGACAAGTAGAACCGCCTTCCAACCATTTTTAGAAGAGGCGCGGCGTGTTGTATTTGGCTACGTACTCCTTCACGGGGAGTTTACGAGCTGTATTGTCCGAACTCATGTAACGAATTTTTCCGTAAACGGGTCGCTCCGGCCCCCAGGGCCGATCGTAGCGCCCTAAGACCCAGAAAATTCCGCTGTAGGAATTTGGATCTCGACCATCTAGAGCGTATTTGTTGTTTAGCTCCAACATGATCTCAAGAGCCGCTTCCGGGCTTGGGGTCCACTCCAGAATCTTCTTTCCCCAAAGCATGCGCAAGTAGTTGTGGATGATTCCATCTAGACGAAGTTGGTTTTGGGCCGCGTTCCAGAGTTCATCGTGGGTGTTCGCCTCTTCAAAGTCTTTGAGTTCGTAGAGGTGAGTTCGAGGGTCTTCTTTGTGTTGGGAAAGAGTTTCGATAGCCCATCCCGGTAAAGAGTCAAACTGATCGTAGTCCGATCGATGGAACGTTTGGTTGAAGCCCAACTCTCTCCAGGTGATCAATTGGTTGAAGAAGCCTTCCGCACTCTCTGAAGTGCCCCACCAGCCGCTCCGCTTTCCTTTTGTCTCGGTTCCGAGTTTATCTGGGGACCAATCTTCGGCCGCGGCAATGGCTCTAAACACACTATGGGAACCCACGTGCCCAAAGTGAAGATAGGGGGAGAGCCCGCTGGTAGCCGCATCCATGGGCCGGTTCCCCTTCTCCGCGTAGTCATCGAGTTTCTTCTTTGCAAACTCCTTGAGTCGCCTGGTTCCCTCTCCGCTTCCACCGGGGAGGTCGGCACTTACGGGAACGCTGTGATCAATGTCGAGATTGGAAACTGTGCGATTCTTCTGATTGAGGGGCTTCCAGGCTGCGTTTTTCTTGACCAGCGAGGACACGAGGCTCTTGGGTGCGGCCGGAAGTTTACGTAATGGGTTTACCTTCGGAAGCTCATAGAAGTCTCGGAAGTTTTGCTGCTGCCAGCGTCTTAGGGCATAGGCAGTTAGAAAAACGCGATCCATGGATCGCAAAGGAAACATGCCGTTTGAATCGACGGTTTCCAAACGAACGGTGAGCGCTTTTGCCGCAGCGCTGACCATGCGTGGGAGGAAGAAACAGGGGTACTCATCGGTGATCACAATGGCTGCCTGCTTGGCCAAGTGTTCTAGCAACCCTTTGCCCTCGCCAGGATTCTGCTCGAGGTACGGAAAGTACGCCACCTCGGAGCCTTCCAGCTCTTGCTGCTTTTCGACCATTCCATCGACCACAAACTGGTGATGTCGATCGCTTGCCCAGTCGTAGCCGATGCGAAGGGGTTCGAAGATCAGGAGAGGGAGCTTCAGTTCGTGACACCAGGCAACCGCGCGATCGAGACTAAAGTTTGATTGAAGCCTGCGATTAGCAATCATCCAGTAAAGAACGTACTTCCCCTTGTCCTGCAGGGGTTGTTGGTTGGCCTGATTAATTCGGAGCTCGGAGAAGGTTGGCTTGATCATGGGATTATCTTGAAGGGGAACATCAAAAATGAAAAGATCACTTTGTGTAGATTCCCTCTCATCCAAGAATGAACTCTATGTGGCAAGACGCCTTTCGCAAATACTTGGCTCCCACCTCACCGGAGCCGATTGGCATCTCCGTTGAACGCGCCGAGGGGCCATACTTATACAGTCCCGACGGAAAGCGCTATATCGACTTTTTGTCCGGGATTGGTGT
>JABDJR010000153.1 GCA_013003415.1 Candidatus Eiseniibacteriota bacterium
TTGGCGCAAGATCTCGCGATCGGTTTTCCCAGCGTGTACGCGGAGAGAAATTCCGGGAGCTTGATTGTTGGCCTGAAGCAGCTCTCTGACTTCCTCGTCACCGAAGCGCTCGAGCCAGCGGGATACCAACCACTCAGGATGGGAGTAGGCAACCGCCATTCCCTCAAGAGGATCGTCGAGCTTCTCTTCGGGGTTAGAAGAGTCTCCCTCGCGAAGAATGCGTCGCAATACCGCGTTGACCAAACCAGCCATGCCGGGATTGCCGAACTTCTTGGCCAGTTTCACGCTCTCGTCGACGATGGCGTGAGCGGGCACGCGGTCGAGGAAATAAAGCTGATACACCGCCATGCGGAGGATGTTTCGGATCCAAGGATTGAGTGAGTCGAGGCCGTCACGCACATGAACGCCCAGCACCCAGTCGAGACGCATGCGCCAGCGGACAGTGCCGAACACAATTTCGGTGGCCAAAGCGGCGTCGCGAGGCTGGAGTTCCTTGCGTTTTAGGAACCGATTGAGCTGCAGGTCGGCAAACGCTTTTCGCGTGTCGACGTGGTATAGAACCTCAAGCGCAATCTCTCGCGCTGATTTGTTCCGTGCCCGACGCTGTTTCTGTCTCCCCCCCGACCAATTTTTCATGGAGTCACAGCGATTCTCGGGCTGAGATCAGGAAGCTCGGGAGGTTGGGAAAAAACCTGTCCGGCGGTGATGGAGCGACCGCGCGCGAAGGCGGCAGCGTCCATGGTCTTCTTGCCTGCGGGGCGAACCGAAAGCAAGTCGATGGCACCATCGCCTGTTCCCAAGCGAAGGTGTCTGGAACCGACTTCAAGCACTTCGTAGGGCGCACCCGTTACATCCACAACGGGACGCATCGCCTCGACCAGAACAGGAACGTCTTGCCAAAAGCATCGGGCTCCCGGAGCCGGGGTGACGCCGCGAAACTGATCGAAGACTTGTACCGCACTGAGCTTCAGATTGAGAAACCCGTGGGGCTTCAAAAGCTTGGGGGCGTAAGAAGCTCCCTCTTCGGTCTGTTCGGTTGGAGTCACTTCGCCGCTTTCGAGACCGGCTAAGGTCTTCACCAGCAGCTCACCGCCGAGTTGGCCTAAACGTTCGAGCAACTCTCCTGCGGTTTCAAAAGGACCCACTTCAACTGGATAGCGAAGCAAGCTTGGGCCGGTGTCGACACCCTCGTCCATGATCATGGTGGTGACACCCGCCATGCGTTCGCCGTGAATGAGCGACCACTGCACCGGCGCCACCCCACGGTAGGCGGGTAGCAAGGAGCCGTGGACATTGATGGCCCCCATGGGAGCCAAGTCGAGGAGAGGCCGTTTGAGAATGGCCCCAAAGGCCACAACCACGACCACGTCGGGCTTTAGGGCCCGAAACTCATCCAAAACAGATTCCCGGTTTACGCCCTTAGGCTGCAGAACGGGCAGGTTGTTTTCGAGAGCTAAAACTTTGGTAGGCGGCGGGGTTAGTTTGCGTCCACGCCCCACCGGCTTGTCGGCACGCGTGACCACGCCGACAATTTCATGCTCGGCGTCGATCAGGGCCTGCAAACTTTGGCAGGCAAAATGGGGGGTGCCAAAAAACAAAACTCTCATTGGGGCGTAGCGGTTCTTTCTTGTTGGATTTGCCGCAGTTTTTTTGCGAGCAATCTTCTTCGAATGGGACTCATGCGATCGATAAATAACACGCCGTTTAAGTGATCGAGCTCGTGCTGCACCGCGCGGGAGAGGAAGCCATCGGCTTGGAACTCCATGTCTTCGCCGGCTTCATTCTTAGCGCGCACCTTGATGCGATCGGCTCGGGTGACCTCTTCTCGAATTCCGGGGAACGACAGGCAACCTTCTTCGCCTTTTTGCTTACCTTCTTCTTCCAAGATCTCGGGATTGACCAGCACGCCACGAAACTCGCCGCCGTCTTCCAAAGGCACATCGAGTACTAAAAGGCGTTGGCGCGAACCCACCTGAGGAGCTGCAATACCCACGCCCTCTTCCTCGTACATCACTTCGTACATACGTTGAATCAGATCTTTTAAGGGCTCGCCAAACGCTTCCACTTCTTTGGTGCGTTCCCGCAAAACGGGGTCGCCATAAAGGCGAAGGTAGAGCTGGTCTAAACTTGTATCCATCTTAAGCCTCCCGGCTTTTCTCCACGACTTGGGTAATGGCACTCTTGGCCATTTCCACTTTCACCGAATCCGCGATCTTCAAGACCACGACGTTATCTTTAATACCCACCACAGAGCCATATATGCCACTCATGGTGAGGACGCGGTCGCCTCGCTTGAGGGCCTCGATCATCTGACCGGCCTTTTCCTGCTTCCTTTTTTGAGGTCGAATGACCAGGAAATAGAAGATAGCCAAAATGATGCCCCACATGAGGACATAGATACCTAGGCTACCACCGGCACCACCTTCGCCCCCGGCACCCGGCGACATCAACAACAATAAATTCATCGACAACCTCTTTTAATATCTACAGTTCCGAAGATTATGACTCCCCCTGGCGAAAGGTCTCCAGGAAGTTTTGACTCCAAGATCCGAAGGTGCCCGCCTCGATCGCCTCTCTGATTTCTTGCATGGTGTTGAGGTAGAAGTGAAGGCTGTGGAGGGTGGCAAGTTGGGGCCCTAGACTCTCCCCCGCCTGGAACAGATGGCGGACGTAGGCCCTCGTATAATGGCGGCAAGTATAGCACTTACAGCTTTCGTCGAGGGGGCGCTGGTCTCGGGCATAAGTGGCGTTTTTGACCACGAGGCGGCCCTGGCTGGTAAAGACAGTGCCTTTTCGGGCGTTTCGGGTGGGCATCACGCAGTCGAACATATCGACCCCGCGGCGGACGCCTTCCACCAGATCTTCTGGGGTGCCCACACCCATGAGATAGCGAGGCTGGTCTTCGGGCATCCCGGGCATGCCGGCCTCCACCATCTCCCACATGGCCGTTTTGGGCTCGCCCACGGAGAGGCCGCCGATGGCGTAGCCCTCGAATCCGATCTCCTTGAGACGTTCCAGGCACTCTTTTCGGAGATCGGCATAGACCCCACCCTGAACAATCCCGAAAAGGGCAGGATCGGAGTCGGGGAGTCGCGGACCTTCGTCGAAAGCGGTGCGGCACCGTTTGGCCCAGGCAATGGTGCGATCGACCGCGAGTTGGGCGTCGGATCGTTCGGCCGGGTATTGCAGGCACCAGTCGAAAGCCATCACGCAATCGGAGCCCAGGGCGAGTTGGATCTCCATGGAGAGTTCGGGAGTGAACTCGTGATAGCTGCCGTTCAGGTGGGATTGAAAACGCACGCCCTCTTCGGTGATCTTGTTCAAGGCGGCCAAGCTCCAAACCTGAAAACCGCCCGAGTCGGTGAGGATGAGGCGGTCCCAACCCATGAACTTGTGGAGGCCACCCATCTCTTGAATGAGTTGATGCCCCGGTCTTAGGTAAAGGTGGTAGGTGTTGCCGAGAATGATTTCTGCGTTCAAGTTTTTGAGATCGGATTGGCGAACCGCCTTCACCGTGCCCTGAGTTCCCACCGGCATGAACACCGGAGTTTGCATTTGCGCGCGCGCGGTTTTTAGCACGCCGGTGCGAGCTTCGGAATTCGGATCTTTGGATTGGGGGGTAAAGCTAAAGGCTATTTGATGAACCCGTAACGAATCACCAGCCTTGCCTCGCTCAGTTCGCCTGGGAGCTGGGCTGATGGTTTCTCAGTGAATTTGATGAAAAGGCCGTGGTTTTGCTCAGTTCCTTCAAGCCAGGATTCAACCAGGGTGCGAACGCTGAGGCGTACGAGGCCCCCATGTCTCTGGTAGTCGAGAGGCTCTATGCTCCAGCCCGATTCTTCATCGGGCTTCCAGTCTGGGGTGTCTTGACCTGCTGCAACTCTTGTCTCATCCCAGCCGGATTCCATTTGATGAATAGAAAACTCAACGAGTCCATCTGAAGGTAGACTCGGAACGATCCATTCTAAGTAAGCCTCATCGATGACCCTCCCTTCCCCAGATCTCAATCCCGACAGGTCAAAGGAAAGAAGGACGTATGATTTTCCGCTGCCGTCATCCGGGCACAATGCGGACTTTTCGGGCGCTATTTTGGCAACATCAGCATGAATCGATGTTGTCAATCCAAATGCCTGCAGGGCAACTAAGCTACAGAGCGTTAGAAAGATTCTCATTAGTAAACACCTCATCGAACGACCAAAAAGCGCTGAACTACCGCGTTGTTCCCTGCGGAACGTCCGCGAACGAAGTAGATCCCGCTTGCAACTGATCCTCCATGGGAGTTGTTTCCGTCCCAGATAAGATCATGCCGTCCAGAATCGTACCGCTTGGCACCAAATGAGCGGACAAGCCGGCCAGAAACACTGAATATCTGCATTTCAATCTCTAGCCCTTCGCTGGGAACGGCAAACCCAATTCTTGCCGTTCCCTTCACTGGATTTGGCGAAACGCCGAGTATTGTGAACGGTAGTACGCGCTCGATTTCTAACTTTCGAGTTGCGGCGGGCGCGCTGGTGAGGGGGAATACTGCATTGACGTTACCATACCAGCACGGTGTTGGTGGGTCGGCGCCAAACCAGTTCCCCACGGCTTGAATCGTATCTTGCGAACAGCCCGCATTCTTAATGCAGTAGGCAGTGTTGTTAAGGAACGTGTTGTTACCCGCATCGAGGGTATCTTGACCGCAGTCAATGAAGCCTCGCTTGTCAACATAAATACCGGTTGTATTTGATGCGATGTAGTTGTTGCGAACTTTCGGCGCAAAACTCCCGCATGTTGGGCAGGAGCCCGGCCCCCTACACTTTGAATAAATACCTCGGGTGTTACCCGTAAT
>JABDJR010000249.1 GCA_013003415.1 Candidatus Eiseniibacteriota bacterium
ACTTTTCGAGCATTTCCTGAATGAACACACTCGCGAAAATGAGAAGGGGAAGCAGGACAATGCCGACAATGAAACTTTTCGTTTTGACGTGCTCGATGTATTCGCGACGAGCCACCATTAAGATGCGGTTCATACCGTCACCTCCTCGGGGAGCGTGGCCGCAGCGTCTTCACCGCGCACACTTCGAATAAAGATTTCGTTCAACGTGGGGTGGCGCACCTCAAAGCGTCTTACGGAGACTTTTCCTACAAGGTCACTCAGAAACTCTTGGGGAGTCGATCCGGGTTTTAGGTAGACCTCCATGTACTTCCCAAAATCGTTCATGCGGGCTACGCGTGTGTTTTGAGAAATGAGATCGCCCGATCCGTCGTACTCCACAATGATCGCCTCTTCGGCCACACTGCTGGACTTCACTTCCGATAAGGGGCCGTCGATCACGATTTCGCCCCGATTAATGAGCACCACCGAGTCGCAGAGCTTCTCGGCTTGATCCATGATGTGGGTGGAAAAGAGAACCGTGGTCCCTCGACGACGAAGCTCAAGGATCATGTCCTTCACCACCTCGACATTGACAGGGTCGAGGCCACTAAAGGGCTCGTCGAGAATGACAAGTTCGGGTTCGTGCACAATCGTGCTAATGAACTGAACCTTTTGCTGCATTCCCTTGGAAAGATCTTGGCACTTGCTGCCTGCCCACTTGGAAAGCTCAAGAGAATCCAGGAGTTCTAAGGCGCGCGTTCGGATCTGCTTGGGGTCTTTTCCTTTGAGGCGCCCGAAGTATTGAATCAGGTCGAGGACCTTCATCTTCTTATAGACGCCACGTTCTTCAGGGAGATAGCCGATCCGAGCTTTGGTTTCTTCGCCGGAAGTTTGACCGAACACCTTGATGGAACCCTCATCGGGTTTCGTGATGTTCATGATCATGCGAATGGTGGTGGTTTTTCCCGCCCCGTTCGGACCCAAGAAACCGTAGACGGATCCTTTGGGAACGTTGAGGGATATCCCGTTAACCGCCGTGAAGTCACCATAGCGCTTCACGACTTTAGTGAGCACTAAAGCGTTGTTCATAGAAGAGTAGCCTTATGAGAGCCTGGGGAGAGACATGGACTGGGGGTATATAACCATACGGATGTTTACCCTTGAGGTTGCATGATACCCAATTCCAAAGCTACTGGACTACCGTAACCTTTTTGGAAATGGACTCTTCCGGGGTGTCGATTCGCACGTAGTAGATGCCGGCGGAGACCTCTCGGCCCAGGCCTGAGGTGCCGTCCCATACCAGGGATTTCTCACCCGGGGCGGATAATCCCTCGGTGAGGGTCCGAATGCGCCTCCCGGTGACGTCGTACACGCTCACCGAGACCGGCATCGACTTAGGAACCGAGTAGATGATCCGGGTTTCCTCTTGGAAGGGATTCGGAGCGGGGGGCAGCAAGCGAAGCGCGGTCACCGCATCGGTGGGTGGCGTACCCAGTGAGCCCGGGGCGTAGACCCGGACTTCAAGGTTGTCCACTTGAATCCCGTCTTGATTGAGTCCCCCGTCGCTGACCATGCGATACCGGAGGAGGACGTTGCTTTGCCCCACCACCGAAGCAAGATCAATTTCTTCGCGAACCACGACTTTGCGGTTCATTTCGTAGCCGGGCTCACCCATTTGCTGCACCGTGCCGCCATAGGAACCGGAGGAGCTTTCTCCTAACACCGTATGCTTACCGGGAAGAGGATCCCAGTTGGTACCGCCATCGGTACTGGCTTCGACCACCGCCCAGTCGTACCCACCTTCAATGTTGTACAACAAATCAAAAACGAGCAATGCATGGGTTCCACCGGTGAGATCAAGACCAAAGTTTAGAGTCAGACGAGCATCGCTTGAGTTGGGATAGTTGGAGCCTGGGGAATCGGAGAACCAAGTACTTCCATCGATGGTCTCCGTTCCAAAACCACCTGATGCCGTCCAGTTCACCAACCCGCTCTCGGCATCATCCGAGAAAACAACCACCGGCTCTCCAACACGGAAAGAAACCTGATCCGTGCCGTAGTATCCAGCGCCATCGGTGATCTCCACATCAATCAGAATCTCACTTCCGGGAACCGCGGAAGGAGAAAGGGCGGCTTGGAACAAATCTCCGGCCATAGGCAAGGCGGTTCCTGAAGAAGAAAGGTTGGGATAAAGCGCGGTGTCATCGGCAAGGGTCAGGTTCGGATCCGACGTACTCAGCTTTACTGTGACGCCCCCGGTAGTCGTACCCGCCACCCCAATGTGCAGTAACTCCAAGGACAAAGCGCGCACTTCCCCGGGAGGAAAGTAGCCGTTCGCGGTGTTCACAGTGAGTTCGCCCGCTCGCAGGTACACATCTGCCCCGTAACTCAGAGCAATGTTTGAGCTGAGGTTCTCGGAAGCCAGGGGCACGATTCGAGATTGGTTCGGCCAAAAGC
>JABDJR010000244.1 GCA_013003415.1 Candidatus Eiseniibacteriota bacterium
GGACAACCCTTCGATCATGACCACCCTCTCCGGGCTCGTGCTAGATCACGCGGTGCCGTCTCTCGACGGTGCTTCTCAAGTGCTAGCAGAACTGGTTGACTGGGGCTCGCAGGAAGAAGGCAACTTCACCAACCAAAGCACCACGGTTGAGAACCTCAACTACGGTGCCTTGCAGGCCCTCCTCAACGTGTACGACGCACAAATCACCGGAGGTGGCGGACGCTTCTCCATTCAGGGTGGTTTCACCGCTAGCGACATTGGCGGGACCGGCGAGACCTACACCTTGGTCTTTGACGACTTGGGTGCCACGGTTGCCATGGACAGCACCTATACGGCCACGTTGGTTTTCTCCACACGTGATCAGCAAGGGTTGCCTGGGGCGACCAACCTGTCGGATTTGACGGTGAATCTAAGCGCTACGGTGTTAGCCGCGACCTCTTCGTCCGGAGACATTCGTCCTACGCTCACCAAGCTTCACCCCGCAGCTCCCAACCCCTTTGCCCGCTCGGCTCAGATCCGGTTTGATTTGGCTCAGTCGGGTTCGGTTGATCTGAGCATCTACGATGTCCAAGGTCGTCTCATCCGCGACATGGTTCATTCCTGGATGCCGGCCGGTAGCTACAGCGTGACCTGGGACGGGAAGAACCAAACCGGCCTCGATACCGCGCCGGGCGTGTACTTCTACATCTTGCAGACCCCGAATTACCGCGATACGCGGCGGGTGATCAAAGTTCAATAGGAGGAAGCTGAGCCCGAGCGGTGGTGTATAGTTATTCGCATGAAACGCAAGGTATACCAACCGCATAACCTAGAGATTCAGAGACGCATCCGCGAGTATCTGAGTCCCGAGGACATTCAAGAGGTGCACAAGCGAGCCGCTTGGAAGCACTTTGCAATCGTGCTGCAACAGACGATTCTCTTGATTGGGCTGGGCATCCTTGCCTATAACATTACGAACCCCTGGATTTGGGCTCCACTGGCCCTCTTCCAGGGGTTTGTTATTTTGTCCTTCATTATTTTGCTTCACGAGCAGATTCATAACGCCATCTTCTCGAAGAAGCGCCCCTTCATAGAGCGGCTATTGGGCATGTATTACGGACTGCCGAGTTCCATTTCGCCCAGCCAGTTCAAGCGTTGGCATTTGGATCATCACAACGAACTGGGTAGCACCACCGACGACCCCAAAAGAGCCTATTTGAGCCCGAAGAAGAACACTCCTTGGTTCAAGGCGTTGTACATGACCCCGGCGCTCTTTGTGATTTACAGCATTGCGTCTTCGAAAGAAGCCAAGTCCTATCCCAAGAAGCTGGTTCTCACCATGGTGGCGGAGAGGGTCGTGCTCTTGGGTTGCCATGTGGCCTTGCTGCTTTGGTTGGTGCAAAGCGGAGGATGGGACGCCTGGTTCCGCGTTCACGGAGCGCCGCTCTTCTTGGCCTTTCCCTTTGCCTTCACTCTCAATCGGCTAGGGCAGCACTACGCCATTGATCCTGAAGATCCGGCCAAGTGGGCCACCCTCGTGAATAGCAATAAGTTTTGGGATTGGTTGTTTGTGTATTCCAATTTGCACCTTGAGCACCACTATCTTGTGGGGGTGCCGTGCTACAACTTGCCCAAACTCAACCGCATGCTCCAGCCGTTCTATCGTGACATTGGCCATGAGCCGTACGGCTACGGCAAGTTGCTCTACAATTGGTTCGTCAAAAACGCCGAGCCCCACACCCAATGGCAAAAGAAACCCCCAACAACCAAAGGCATGGTTGCCGGGGGATCTACGATGCGGCGTTAACTCGCCAACATTGAATCCAAGAGCAAGCTCTAAGAATTTTTAGCCGTTCGCTACCTTCCGCTCTGCGTCTTCCAGGCCCTGGCGCATGAAGTCGGCGAGGGGTGAGTGCGAGCAGTGCTCCAGCAAGTAGCTGTACATGGACTTTGCCTCATCGGCATGGCCTGCATTGAGCTGGTGCTCGGCCAACTGAAGCATGGCTTTGATGGCTTTGGTGTCCTTCGCATTTTTGGAAATCATTCGAGCGTAGATCTTGGTTGCCGAAGGGCTCTGGTTAATATTCCGAAGTTGAACCGCCAACCGCATGTAGTCCTCGGGCAGAATGTCAAAGGCGTCCATGTTGTCGATTTGGGTATGCAGAACCTCAGCGGCTAAGCGTAAGTTCCCGCGTTTCGTACAAATCGGAATAGCCTCGCGCGCCGTGTTCACGGCTGCCTCTTGGTCTCCCACCTTCTTTTGAAGGAGGGCCAAGGAGTGAAGCACGAGGGGGTTGTCCGCAAAGCTCAACCTCAGATCAATAAGGCTTTCGATCGCGTTGTTGTTATCGTCTTTGTTGACTTCCAGAATGTTTCGCACCCGTTCCCGAGCATCGGTCAATGGCGGACGGGCATCGTCGTGAGCTCCTTCAACCAACGTTAGGTTGGGACGGGGAGCTGCAGAAGCGATTGGGGCGGTCGCCATCGCGGTTGCACCGGCCGCGCTTCCGCTTCCAGACTCAACCGTGGGCGTCCAAGGATCGGCCTCGGCCTGGGGTGCAAAGTCACCGCCGTTGGCCGCAAAAAACCCGCAAAGCTTGCCGAGCATGGTGGCGGCAAAACCACTGGCGAACACCATCGAGCAAAAGCCGATGGCCTTACCCAATTCCGGATTGACACTCATTCCCGTGAGTACCATAGGAAGCAAGAGCATACAAAGGAAAGCTAGGCCACCCATGTGCATGGCGTAGATGGCAGTGACATCGCCACTACGACCGGAAAAGGTCTTGCTCCAATGGGCGGGGCTTAAGATGTCTCGGAACTGAGGCGCCGAAACCGCGACAATGAGGAACAGCGGTGGAGTAAACACACTCGCCATGACATAGATCGCAAGCAGAGCCATGGCTTTAGCAGGCATACCCATCATGAGCATCCCGACATTGGCTCCGGCTCCCAGGGGATCCACTTTCATGAGAGTCAACGGCACGAGCCAGATGGCACAGAGCACGATGTATCGGAGGGCGATTTCCGCCGCCACTCCAAAATTACCACCGCGGTTCGAGAAGGCGGTGCCACCCCAATCACCGGCTTTGCCGTTGACGGCAAAGCGAGCGATAAAGAAAGCCCAAACAACCTGGAGACCCAGAGCCGCCCAAGCCATTTGATTTGCGGCGGTAAAGGCCTTGTTGGTTCCCCAAAGGCAAGCAAAGATGGCAAGTCCTGAAACAAAAGTTCCAAGCGACATCGAGTCTTTCAGGATGCGGCCGGCAATCCCGCCAAAATCGCTAAATTCAAGTTTTTGCATTCGTAACCTCGCGTGAATAGCTCTAGAGCACTAGACGATTCATTTTCGGACTATTTTTGTACCGAATGAAATCTCAAAGCGGGATTAAGGACGGAAAAACTGAGATGGGAACGGGCCTTGGAACTGAAATCGCGCCAAAACCCAGTTAGGACTAGGGGTTGGTGGATTCTGGGGTCGGAACAATACGGCTTTGTGATGGGCGTTTTGCCCCTAAGTCAGAGGGGAAGGGGAAGGGGAGGCTAGCTTTTCTCCGGGAAATCGTCGAAGAGGTTTCCCGCGTCTTTCTTGTCGGTCTTGAAGCTGTCGAGTTGTTCCTTGAGACCTGCCATCCGCTTCTTCTTTTCTGCATCGCCCTTTTGGAACAAGTCGCCGAGAGCTTCTTCTTCTTGTTGTTTTTGGGCAGAGAATTCTTTGAGTTCTTCGTCGAAGCCGGTCATGTCGGAGGCTTTGGTGAGTTGTTCCAGGGCCAAGTGATCTTTGATTTCGACACGGATAGTGAACGCGCTTTCGACTCCAAGCAACACCCCATGCCGCTCAAGGGCGCCGACCAGAACGCGTGTCCACTCGGAAGGCTGGCCAAGCATGGCCGCAATTTCGTCGGGGGTAGGGGGATGCCCATTTTGCTTATCGAAGACTCGAATGGCGGCGACGATCAGATGACCGTCTTCGTAGCTGACGGTGTTAGACATGACTCGATTGTAGCACTGGCTTAGATCTCCAGAAAACCGCCCAGCCAATCGAAGCCCCCCAGGAGTTTGAGGGCAGAGAGAACCACTGCAATCACAAAGACCGCACGGATCCAAGACTCACCTTTGTGAATGGTGAGATGGGCACCGACCCAGCCG
>JABDJR010000296.1 GCA_013003415.1 Candidatus Eiseniibacteriota bacterium
CGATCACCGGGGGCGTGAAGCACGCGCGGGTGACCAGCCAAAATGTCAAACGTCTCACAAACACCACGCACCTGACCTTCGATCCCGAAGTGGGCCCAGACCTGGTGATGACTCTCGATCTCATGGGTTTTGCAACCTCGGCGGGCTCTGCTTGTGCCTCAGGGTCGCCCGAGCCAAGCCACGTGCTTTTAGCCATGGGAATCGAAGCGGAACGGGCTCGAACAAGCCTCCGGGTGAGCTGGGGGCCAAATCCGGATCCCGGTGAGCTCAGGGCGTTGTCCGAAGCGCTCATTCGGCTCACGAACCAAGTTTAGGCAACCCCATCCTGATGGGTTACAATTCCCGGCCGGAGGAACTCTGAATTGAAGCGTGAACGCATATTGGTAGCCATGTCTGGAGGAGTCGACAGTGCCGTAGCCGCGGCTCTGCTGGCCCGAGAGGGTCACGAGGTCGTGGGTGCCACTCTCAAACTTTGGTGCTACGGAGGCGAAAAGGCTTCCGCAAGATCGTGCTGTTCTCTCAAAGATATCGAGGACGCGCGAAACACCGCCTCTCGCATCGGCATCAAACATTATGTGCTCGATGAAGAAGCCGACTTTGACCGGGATGTCATCGACCCCTTTGTGAATTCTTACTTGGATGGCGAGACGCCGAACCCGTGCGTTCGATGCAACACCCATCTCAAGTTTGGCGGTCTCCTTAACCGGGCTAAGAAGATGGGTTTCGATGCGGTTGCCACGGGGCACTACGCTCAGATAAGCCAAGAAGCGGACGGTCCGGTTCTAAGAAGAGGCAAAGACGCCGGCAAGGATCAGTCCTATGTTCTTTGGGGACTCACACGAGCAGACTTAAGCTTTGCTCGCTTTCCCGTTGGCTCCTATTCCAAAGATGAGATTCGAACCATCGCGGAAGAGATCGATCTGAACGTCGCTCAAAAAATCGATAGCCAAGACATCTGTTTCGTTCAAGGCGGTGCCTACAGCGATTTCGTGAAGCAACGTGCGGGCGATGCGCCCCAAGCGCAACCCGGAAACATCGTTGATCTCGATGGGGTGGTCTTAGGTCGGCATCGCGGGGTCATTCACTACACCGTGGGGCAACGCCGAGGTCTGGGTCTCGCTGGCGATGCGCCCATCTATGTGGTGGCCATCGATGCTGAGCAAAATGAAGTCATTGTCGGGCCGGAGTCGGCTCTGCTGGAAACCGACATGGTGCTCCGCGAAGTGAATTGGGTTTCCATGGCCCCACCGGCAAGTCCTTTCTCAACGCATACCAAGATTCGTTATCGGGCCCCCGGCATGCCTTCCTTGTTTACACCCAAAGAGAACGGCTGGGCTCACGTGAAGTTTGAAGAGCCCCAGCGTGCTATTTCTCCAGGGCAGTCCGCCGTCTTTTATCGAGACGATGTTGTCCTTGGAGGAGCTGTGATTCACTCGGGAGCGCCAGTGGTCAGCGAAGCATCTCCAGTGGTGACGCACACCGAGACCCTCTGATGTCGCGCGCGGACTTTTCCCCCGAGTCCATCGCTTCACTTGCTCACGAAGTTCTTCCTGTAATTCGAGAACATCTGCCACCAACCCCTGTGGTTCACAGCGCTTGGTTGTCTGAACTAAGCGGGGGAGAGGTGTTCTTGAAGTGTGAGAACTTGCAACGTACCGGGTCCTTCAAAATACGAGGTGTGCTAGCCGCTCTTTCCTCTCTAAGCTCGGCGGCAAAGAAGGAGGGTGTTCTCAGTTGTTCTACGGGAAACCATGGTTCCGCCTTGGCTTGGGCGTCGCAGCTTCTGGGGATTCCCTGCAAGATCGTGGTTCCTCAAACCGTAGCCGCAAACAAAGTGCAAAAAATCAAAGCCTGTGGCTCCGAACTCATCACCGCCCCTTTTGCTGGATACGATCGGAGTCAGGCCTGGACCCTTGAAAACCTGGAGAAGCTTGGTGGTACATACGTCTCTCCTTTTGAAGACCCCCATGTGATTGCAGGGAACGGCGGTACGCTGGCCCTTGAACTCCTGGATCAAGAACCGAAGGCTGACCTTTGGATTGTTCCCTGTGGGGGCGGTGGCATGATCTGTGGGGTGGGTTCGGTTTTGAAAACCAGGGGAGAGTCCACGGAGCTCATGGGCGTCAATTCGGTGGCGTCGGCAGGGATGTTTCTCTCTCGTCGCGATGGAAAGCCCTATTTGGTGTTGGATAGTGACCCCACCCTGGCCGATGGGACCGAAGGGGGAATAGGAGTCTCGACCTTCGCTTTAGGTAACCAAGTGATCGACGACTGCGTATGTGTATCTGAAGGTACGATTGCCGAGGCCGTACGCGAAACGATGGCTAAAGAAAAGCTTGTCGTGGAGGGTGCAGCCGCCCTTTCGGTAGCTGCAGTATTAGAGGGATACGGGAAGGGAAAGCGGGTTGGACTTATTCTTTCCGGTGGGAATATCGACGAAAAAACCCTAGTAAAGATTCTAACCTTGGATTCCTAGTCGGGTGACCCCCTCACCTGATATTCTCTTGGCGCTAAAGTAATTGGCTCGATTTGTGCCCACATCTGAGAGGGATGCATGCTCCGTTCAGGTCAAAAATTCGATCGTTTTGAAATCCTAGAAAAACTTGGTGAAGGTGGCATGGGAGCGGTTTTCTTAGCCGAAGACCAAAAACTCGGGCGCAAAGTCGCTCTAAAAATCCTGCCTGAAGACTTTTCCTCGGACGAAGAGCGTCTGGAAAGATTTCGTCGTGAAGCCCAGACCGCGGCCCAGATCACGCACCCTAACATTGGTGCTATTCACGATCTTGGTGAAGGCGTAGATCCGGAGTCCAAAAAGGCACTTCACTTCATTGTCATGGAGTACGTTCCGGGAAGCCCTCTCCACAAATACCTGATCGAAAAGAAACCGGACATGTCTGCGCTTCTGCGCATCTCGGAAAAAATTGCGGCCGGCTTAGCCGCGGCCCACAAGCTTGGCATTGTCCACCGGGACATCAAGCCCGACAATGTCGTCGTCACAGAAGACGAAGAGCCAAAGATTCTCGATTTCGGACTGGCCAAGCCCACGGAAAAGGTGATCGATTTTGGCGACGACTCCAACGAAGATGCCACGGTTACGGTAGCGGGGGCGCTGACTCAAGACGGAAAGATTGTCGGTACCGTCGACTACATGTCGCCCGAGCAGGCTCAGGGAGCAACTCTCGATACGCGGTCCGACATCTTTTCCTTTGGTGTGTTGCTCTATCGCATTACAGCCGGTGAGACACCCTTCTCCGGTCCTACTCAAGTTTCTACTTTAGCCAAGATCATCGAGGGGACCCACACGGCGCTAAGTCAGCGCAACGAAGCGACGCACCCTGAGCTCGAACGCATTGTTGATAAATGCCTCCAGAAAAGCCCCCAGGATCGATACCAAGACACAAGAGATCTTGTTGTCGACCTGCGCCAGCTCAGGAAAGTCTACGATAGCGGCATAACCGACAGCGGCATGTTCGCGACCGCCCAGAAGCCTCAGTCGGGCTCCGCGGGGCTAGGTAAGAAGCTGGGGTTGGGCTTAGTCGGTTTAGCGGCTGCCGCCGCAATCATCGTTTTTGGAATGAAACTCGGTGGCGATGGCGGACCCACTCCCACCGCTCAGGCCAGCGAAGGTCATCTCGCGGTTCTAGGTTTTGAAAACAAAACCGGAGACACCGAACTTGCTTGGATGGAAACCGGGCTCTCCGAGATTTTACTCACCGACTTGGCCCGCTGTGAGGGGCTCACGGTGATCAGTCGAGAGCGTGTTCTTGACGAGCTCAAACGCACCGGTAAATCAAAAGATCCGGGTCACCGCGATTGGCTCAATGCAAGCCGAACTCTCGGCGCGGGCACCATCATGACCGGCGCCTATTACAAACTTGGGGACCAAGTTCGTATCGATGCCCGTGTCGAAGACGCCGGTTCCGGAGACCTCGTTTTTACGGAAACGGTTCGTGGGGCCGATGCCTTCGGGCTTGTCGATTCCCTAACGGCTCGGGTGACTAAGCAGTTGCACGTCGTGCCCGATGCCGCGCCGGCACAATCCAGCGTTTCCGAGATGATGGCAACGTCTGCCGAAGCTTATAAGCACTATCACTTGGGAATGGAAGACTTCCTAGTGAGCGAGTTCGACGATGCCCGGGCGGAGTTTCAGAAAGCTCTGGCCGTCGACTCCACTTTTGCTTTGCCCTATATGCGAACGGGCATGTCTCTCGTGTTCGAGGGGAAAACCCAGGCTGCCCAGGGTTATTTTGCGAAAGCGAGCCTCTATGCTGACAAGCTTCCCCCCCGCGAGCAAAGTTTGCTCGATGTCTATCTCGATGTTTGGACCCGCCAAGATTACGGTGCCTCCTACAACAAACTTGAGCTACTTGCCGAAAAGTACCCGGACGACAAAGAGGTTCTTTCGATCTTCGCGTCCCTAGTCGTCGGATTTAACGCGGACACCACCAAAGGCTTTGCCCTCTTCGAGCGCGTGCTTGAGCAAGACCCAACCTTCCCTTGGGCGGTTTCTTTCTACGCCAATACCCTTGAGCAGTTCGACCAACACGAGCGCGCCATTGTGCTTTGGGAGCGCCTTCTCGAGACCTATCCCGATTACAAGGAGGGGTGGGAAAAGATTGGCGATAACTACCTCAGCCTGGGCAATATCGATAAGGCCATGGAGACCTACCAGGGCTACACCCAACGTTTTCCAGACGACCCCGGGGTCTACAACGACCTTGCGGGTTTGGCCATTCGAAAACGCGATTTCAAGCAGGCACGGGAGTACACAGAGAAGATTCTCAGCCTAAAGCCTGGTGACGAGAGGTGGTCCCGATCGTATCTCATGACGAAGGCCAACATCGATATCTGGGAAGGAAACTTCCACGACTCCTTAGACCTCTTTCGCAAGTACTTGTCCTTTGCTGAAGGCGCGCAGGATTCAACCCAGATCTTCCAAGCCCTAGCGACGATGGGCGTTTGGTGGTACCGATTTGAGGATCCCGATAGCTCCGTGTACTACCATCGCCGCTCCATTCCTTATGCGCAGCCGGTTTCCCAAATGCAGCCTATCAACCAGATCTCCCTGGCCGATCCCGATCAAGCGAAGGAAATGGAAGACGAGCTTGAGGCCGCCATCCAAAACTTCAAAGATCACACTCCCGGGCAGCTCTGGCAGTTAGCCGACGGGACCCGTCTCTTCTTCGATGGAATTACCAATCGAGACACCACCAAGATGTTGGCCTACTTCGATGCCCTCACTAAGCTTCCTGAGAATCTTCAGGGGGGTGGGGGAAACAAGGTGTTCTATGCTCGGCTACTAACGAGCCAGGG
>JABDJR010000301.1 GCA_013003415.1 Candidatus Eiseniibacteriota bacterium
ACGTTGCCGCGCTATGACCGTGCGGGTGAAGAGCATTTCAATCTCATCTCGGCGATGCAGAAATCGATTCGAGCCTCCGACCCTCAGGGAGCCGTTTATTGGGTTGAGCGCATGCTTCAATCGGGGGAGGACCCCCTATATGTTGCTAGGAGACTCGTTCGAACCGCGTCGGAAGATGTGGGATTGGCCGACCCCTCTGCTTTACCGCAAGCGATCGCAGCTTGGCAAACGGTTCGCTTTTTGGGGCTTCCCGAAGCCGGGGTTGCCCTCCATCAGTGTGCGCTCTATCTGGCATTGGCACCAAAAAGTAACCGAGTTGAGGTCGCCCAGACTGAAGCGGCGAAAACAATCGAGCGAACCGGTTCGCTCCCCGTCCCTATGGCTTTTCGAAACGCCCCAACCGACCTCATGAAGGGGATGGGATACGGCGAGGGCTACCAGTATGACCACGATCATCCTGAGGGGATTTCGGGGCAGACTGGGCTCCCCGAAGAGATTCAAGAGCTTGAGTTCTACAAACCGGGGGACAAAGGCTACGAGAAAGAGCTGCGAAAGCGCTGGGACAGTATTCAAGCCTTTCGCAGTCGTAAGCCTGCGAACCCCAGAGAAGACTAGACGCACACACGCCCTACTCAGATCCTGTTTCGGAGCAAAAGAAAAGGGCCGACCCCGTTGAGGGTCGACCCTGATCTAAAGTTCTGACAGAACTAGTTACTGCACGAAGCTCCATTTGAAATGGGGGCTGTGAGAGTAACAGCATCTGCAAGAGTGACAGCGCCGTCTGAATCCATGTCGGAGCAGAAGTTCGGCAGACCGCCAGCAATGAAAGGCGTGTGATACACAGCGTCACCGAGAGCGACGTCGCAGTTGGCACCAATCACCCAAGGAGTCTGGGTAACGTCACCATTCGCGTCGACCGCGTCAGGGCTGACGATTCCTGGCTCACCGATCTTGATTCCGTTGGCGAAGACTTCAACCGCTGGGGGCGAAGCCACCAGGGAAGAGTCGATGCAACCACCGGCAGAAATAAAGAAGCTAGCGCAGCCAGACGCGTCCGTCGTTGCTTCGATCGTAGGGTGCGTCTGACCGACACACCAGCAAATGAGGCCGTCAGCCTCAGCGCCGACTACGATTTGAACCAAAGCCGTATCAATTGGGCCGTCGGCACCGACTACAGTAACCTTGTACTCAAGGCTTCCGTCGGGGCTAACCAACACATTGGGGACAGTACTGAGCGCGGGATCAGGGATCCCCGCAAAGCTAACGCTGGCTGTAAGTGCCCCCACCATGATGGCGGCGAGCAGGAGTCGAGAACTGCGACCCATAGGTGCACCTCCTAAAAATATTTGTGTTCAGCAAGCCGGAAAAAGCAGCTCCACTCTTGCCTGCGTGCAAGTTGGATCGATCAAATAGTACCCAAAAGTCATGACCGAATCAACACTTTCTTAACAAATTCGTGTCAATTCTGAACTTTTCTTGACGTTCGGTTAAAAAGTGACCAAAACAAAGCTCAAATCAGGCGTCGATTACCATAGTATGCCCCTATTTATCGGGCAATGACAAGAAAACCTTACACTAGGGTCCGCTGCCCGAGGTGGGCTTGGGCTTTTTGGTCAGTTTCTGCTTCTCACTCACCTGGTGGAGTCGGCTGATGTAACGCAATGGAAACTCGAGGGTTAGGTCTTTGTAGTTTCCATTCGAACGAAGCTGATAGACCGTGTACATGGCCTTCCCACCCTCGGCGATCTTGTTCTTCTGAGCCATGATCCGGTAGGTGCTTCCGTCTTCGGGGTCTCGTAGTCGGACAATGACGGAGCTTTGGCGAAAGGTGTCCGCATAGTTCACGGCAAGGGGGTCATTGTGGGTGTCTTGGTAAAGGGTAAAGGCTTGGTGACTGAGGCGCAGGGCAAGCTTCTTAGCCGCGGCCTCGGAAATAGCCTGATCGCCGGCCAGAATGTTGACCGTCTTGATGGCCAGGTTTGCATACTCCAAGGCCATGAATCCCACTGGGGAGTCGCCTAGGGGGGGAGGGTCGCCCATGATGGTGGCGAAGTAAATGGCGTCGTCTTCCAGGGGAGCTTCGGTCTCCGCTCGGACTCCTGCGGATACGAGGGGGTAGAGAACGCGAAGGATATTGTCGTCTAGACGGTCCTGGGTCTCGATTCCATTGAACGTTGTAAGTGGTTGTTTTTTATCAAGTTCCTGAAGTGCCTTTTGCCGAAAGGCCATGAAATCGGCCATGGCCTGGTAGGCGCCCAAAGTGGTTTGGGCGGCGGCCCGATGGGTGTCGGCCATGGTGTCGATGGCCTTTGCCTTCTCCTCAAGAAACGCTTCATCCGGCTGGGCCAGGATCGCCCAGGAAGGATCAGGGTGACTTAAAACAAGGGCGAAAGCGGCAAACGTTAGAGCCTTGGCAATCTTCATCAAACAAAATCTCCTGAAGTCGACCCTAGTTGGTCTCAAAAATGGGCATAAAAGCGTAGCACTAGGACGGAGGCGAGTCAAAATTCCGGCGGTCCACAAGTCCGAATCAGAGGCCTAAAGAATCGCCAGAGCCCCCGTGGGTCCTGGAATGTAGCTTCCACTTCGGTATGTTCCTTTTTGACTCTACCCGATTTAACGTGATAATATTCTAGGGTTCATTTCGGGAACGATACTTAGAGGGGGGCGACCCTGTCGCGCTCTGTGTCGTCTTTCCACCTTTTCACCAAGATCGTTTCCATGACGCCAAGGTTTGCTTCAAGGGTTTAGCATCAATTTTGGGGGAGCTAGTCGAGAACGTTATTGTCCTCGACTAGCTCCCTTTTGTTTTAGGGTCCCCACTCCCAAAAATCAAGGAGGCCACAGTACATGCTCCCAAGCTCCGGGGGGTTCAAACGCTGTGTCGCGTTCGTTTGTGCTCTTTTTGCCACCCCTGCCATTGCTATTGCAGCTGAAGTAGAGACAGTTACGCTCAGGTACAACCCAAGTGAATTCGTAGTAGAAGCCACATCAGGGTTTGTCGATGTGCAACATCCAGCGTTAGTTCCGGCTCTGGTTGATGCTCAGCCCATCCTTCCTCGCGAACAACTGACCTTTGCCGCCCCAGAGGGCATGCGCTTGGTTTCTGTTCGAGCCTACGGTCAAGTGGCCACGACCCTTCAACTCACGGAGCCTGTGCGCCACCATCAGGCGATTCCTTCTTTGGCGACCGCGAAACCGGCCCCGAATCCATCGCCCGCGCCTCCCGAGTTTTCTCAAACTCTTTCGCGGCATGTTTACGGAAGTTACATGCGAGGAAAGCGGCTGGAGTTTGTTGAGATCTCACCGATTCAATGGGACCCAGAAACGAACACCCTTCAAATCTACGATTCGGTTCAATTAGAACTGACCTACGACCAAGACCCAGAAACTCCGCTGACTCCCAGGGACGTTCATTGGGGAGAAGATTCTTTTGCGCGCGCTGCCGGTCAGCTCTTCTATCTGGAGAACGAGACGGCCTCCAACAACCTTGTCAACCTTCAGTCCAATGGAATGGAGCCTTTTTCACCGAAACTCCGACCCACCGAAGATGGTTCCGCCGTTCGATTCTTGATCATTACCGACGATGTCATGGCGCCGGAATTCCAAGAGCTTGCTGATCGCCGCACCGCCTTAGGCTTCCCGGCGGTGGTTCGAACTCTCTCGTGGATCCGAGCAAATTACGATCAAGGTTTTGATGTTGCCGAAGATGTTCGCAACTTCATCAAAGAGGCGGTTGCAAACTGGGGAGTTGAATACGTTCTCATCGGTGGCGATCCGGATCACGTTCCCATTCGTTATGCCAAGAGCTACTACTTTGGCGGAGAAGATATCCCCACGGACATGTACTACCAGTGTCTTGATGGAAACTGGAATGCTGACGGCGATGAGCTCTTTGGCGAGGCGTATTTCAGTTCCTCTTTTCCCGGGGACGGGGTTGATCTGTTGCCCGATGTTTGGGTAGGCCGCTCTCCAGTTCGAAATGCCTTTGAAGCAAAAAAAGCGGTCGACAAGATCGTTCTCTATGAAAGCAGCGTTCCCACGGGAACAAGTTTCAGTACCCAGATGCTCAGTTTGGGCGAGGTGTTGTTTCCTCAGAACTGGACTCAGGGTGACACGGTTATTTACGACGGTGCCACCCTAGCCGAGCAGGCTGTGGCCATTGCCACGCCAACCATGTCCGCCTACCGCATGTACGAAGACTACATGAGTTTCCCAGGTTCACTCCCAGAGATCAAAATCGATGTGGTGGCTCAAATCAATGCAGGCTACAACTTGGTCCTGCACGTGGGGCACGGCTACCGAAACACCATGGCCGTTGGTATTGGCGGTGAGTCCCTTACCAACTTCGATGCGGACACTTTTTCCAACGGTGCAAGAGCGGGTTTACTCTATGCGATCAACTGCACATCTTCCGCTCTCGATTTCGACTGCATTGCCGAACACTTCTATCGAAACACCAACGGGGGTTTTGTCAGCTCGGTGGGTTCCACGCGCCTTGACTTCCCGGCCACCGGTGTCAGTTACCAGGATGAGTTCTTCGACCTCATTTTCAA
>JABDJR010000315.1 GCA_013003415.1 Candidatus Eiseniibacteriota bacterium
GGTCGGAGGGCTTGCCTAACTCTTAAAATACAAGAAGGAGCGCGAAAAGTTCACGAAAATCTTCCTGAGTCTGTCATTCGACGAGCGAAATTAGGAATCCAAGACCTTGAGCATGTCCGGCGTGCTGGCGAACTTCTCCCGTGGCTTCCCTGCCGCTTTGCCTTGTGCCACTTCTGCCTCATCGATTCGCTTCCAATCGTCGAAGGTCACAACCCGAACCCCGTCGGCACCGAGCTTTTGGATCAGGGCATCGGTGGACGGATTAGCACAAGGGCTCAATGAACCCAGGTCTTCCAAGATCATGTCTACGGTTTCGTAGGCATCGGGTTTGTTGGTGCCGATCACACCGCTGGGACCGCGCTTGATCCAGCCCGCTGCGTACAATCCGGGAATGTGAGCCCCACCCTCAAGAATGCGGCCCTTTTCGTTGGGAAAGATTCCCTTCCTTTCCTCGAAAGGAACTCCAGGCACGGCGATGCCACGGTAACCGATGCTTCGGAAGAAAATGTCGCATGGAATCTCAACCGTTTCGCCGGTTGCCTCGGCCCATTGGTTGCCCGCTTCACCAACCAGTTTGTTCTTTGCTAGAACCACGGACTGGACTTTGCCGTCCCCTTTGATTGCAACCGGTCCTTCAAGAAACCGACAAATATACTTTTTGCTAGTGTTTCGATCGTCTCTTTCCGAAAACTCGACGAGCGTTTCGTAGTTCTTTTTGTTCTGCTTGTTTCCCGAGTCTTCCAGTTCCTGGGCGCTTTCGGGATTCAGAATCAGGTCTTCTTTCTTAACCACGGGCTCGCAATCTTCCAAAACACCAATCTCTTTGATCTCGGGAGGCGTGAACTTGGCCTGCGCGGGGCCGCGTCGCCCAATGAGATAGATTTCTTTGATGTTGCTCTTGGAAAGCGCCTCCAAGGCATGGGCTGCGATGTCGGTTTCCTTAAGCTCGTTTACCGTTTTGGCAAGAATGCGGCTGACATCCATGGCCACGTTGCCTTGCCCAATCACAACCGCCACTTTTCCCGAGAGATCGAAATTGCGATCGCGATAGTCGGGATGAGCGTTGTACCAACCCACAAACTCCGTAGCGGTGTAGCTTCCGGGAAGATCCTCACCCGGAATCCCCAAACGGCGATCTGTTTCTGCGCCACACGTAAAGAGAATGGCGTCGTAGTACTCCTGAAGCGAAGCCACAGAGATATCTTTGCCAACGAACACGTTCCCTAAAAAACGAAAGCGCTCGTTGCTTGCAATGCGTTCATAAACTTTGATGACATTCTTGATTTTCTGGTGATCTGGCGCCACCCCCCCGCGAACCAAGCCATAGGGCGTAGGCAAACGATCAAACACATCAACTTCCACAACCGGATCAGCCTTGAAGAACGCTTCTGCGGCATAGAACCCGCTGGGACCACTACCAATCACCGCCACCCGGAGAGGGCGACTCTCAGAACCAAGTGCTGTCATATCAGTGACCTCTTATGTACAAAAGGGACACCCCAGTTTTGTTTTTTGGGGCAGGAATGAATGATACTCCTCCTACCTCTAAAGCTCCATAGAACCAGAGATACCTTTTCGCACCTAGCGGCACCAGGCTGCAAATGCCTCGAGAACGGTTCGGCCGTGGATTTCCACAATGTCCTCGACGGCCTCCGCGTACCCGCCCCCCATACACACCGTGATCGGAATCCCCAGACCGACCACGGACTCAAAAACAAAGCGATCGCGAACCGCAAGCCCGGCCTTGCTCAGACCCAGGCGCCCGAGCCTGTCTCCGGAATAAGGGTCGGCTCCGGAGAGATAAAGGACATGCTGGGGTTTAAATTCTCGCAGCACGCGGGGCAGATGTTCTCTTAAGCGCCCGAGGTAAACCTCGTCATTGGCTTCGTCAGGCAAAGCGATATCCAGATCGCTCTCCTCCTTCGTAAAGGGGTAGTTCTTTTCCCCGTGAAAGGAACATGTAAAGACCGAAGCATCTTGAGCAAAGATGTTTGCGGTTCCATTCCCCTGGTGAACGTCACAATCCCAAATCAGGACACGTTCAACCCCACACTGCGTTTGTAGAACTCGAGTCGCCACCGCGCAATCATTGAATACGCAATAGCCCTCTCCTCGGTTTGAAAACGCGTGGTGGGTGCCTCCAGCAAGATTCACGGCCACCCCTTCCTCTTGGGATATGCGGGAGGCCGCCACCGTAGCCCCGACCGATCGTAGAGATCGGTTTACCAGGTGAGGCGACCAGGGAAAACCGATGGCTCGAACTTCCTTCGTATCCAATTGCCCCTTGAGGACACGATCCACGTAGTCTGGCTCATGGACAAGACACAAGTCGTCGACTTCCGCTGCCGGCGGGGTGTTCAGTTGGATCGAGGGCTCGTTCTTGGTTACCCACTCCCGCAGGCGTGGATACTTATCCATGGGAAACCGATGTTCCGGTGGAAGCGGCAGTAGAAACTCGTCTGTATGAAAGGCTCTCATGTTGATCTTTTGTGAGTTAGTCTAGAGCTTGGGATAAGTTGAAAACAGAGCTCAGCCAGTCTAGCATGAGACCTGGACGCCCTTTAGAAAGATGCCATGAAGAACACGCTCCACCCTGTTTTGCTTTTTAACCTAGCCCTCACCGCCGTTTCGCTAGTCTTTGTGGTTTTTTTCGAAACCAACGCGAATGCCGCTCCGCCCGCCATGGTGCAGGAAGCCTCCGGAGTGCTTCGGTTTGAATCCAAGCTTTACCTCATTGGCGACGATGATCCCGGTGCTTACTACTCCCTCTCGATTCCTGAAACCCCCGGGGCCTTCATCCATATTCGTCCGGAGAATCTGTCCCGGGTATTCTGGCCAGCCGCAACCCTCGCCATTGATCTTGAGTCGATTGAGCGATTGGCCGATGGCCGCCTGGTTATCTTGTCAGAGCAGCTCGCGGCACTGGTGTGTGAAGCTGGGGTGGTGGCTCAGTATCCGGGTCCCCTGGTTAAGTTCGGGGAGCGGGGCGTGGAGGGGCTCGCCGTGCGCGAAGTCCAAGGCGGGGTAAGCCGCGTGGCCGTGCTCTGGGAGGGCGGCTATCCCGGTTCGCGACACATGGGTCACGAAGTTCGCCCCCACATGGGAGGACGAGCGCTCTCCCCTGTGGTTTGGGTTCACGATCTTGATTCGGGTGCGCAAGACGTACGAATTGGTCGAAGGAACACCATTCGGTCTTTTGCCCTCGATGTTCCCCTCCCCTCGGGGCGTGAGCCCGAAGCCCAGCGGTTTCGATCCCCCGATTTGGTCTGGCATAAACTCGGATCTGAGGCGCGTGAAGAGTGGGGCTTTATCGCAATCTTAAGTTCTATGAACGACACTTCCCCGCGAAAATTTGCCCACCATTGGTTGCAGCGTTTTGATGCTCAGGGAAATCGTGTTGGCGAGCCCTACGACTTAGACGAACGGCTCCCGAAGGCGTGGCACGGCTTGAATTGGGAGGGGTTGGATTGGTTTGAAGAAGGCAAGAGCCTGATTCTGATGTATGAGCATGATCCCGAGGGAGAGCTCATCGTACCGATCATCGAACTTCCCCGCTCTTGGCGCGCTAACTAACCGGGAAAGTAACCGTGAACAGGGCTCCCCCGCCCTCGGCATTCTTGTAGCTCACCTGGCCTCCATGAGCCGTGGCCAGGGCATCGACGAGAGTCAGGCCCAACCCCAGCCCCTGGGGACCCTCGCGTTCTTCCCCTCGGAAGAACGGTTTGAAAACACGACCCTGTAGCTCTTCCCCCAAGCCGGGGCCGTAGTCCCGCACCGTGAGGTTCAAGTGATCTGCACCGGGCTCCAATCCAACCTCGATACGAGTCGACTCAGATTGGTTTGCGTACTTAATGGCATTGTCGACCAGGTTCTGAACAATTTGAAAAAGCGCATCCCGATCGAAGGGAACGCGTGGGAGTTCCTTGGGAAAATTAGTCGAAAGCACAGCGCCACCGGACTGAATGACGGGGTCGAGAGTCCGGAGACAGTCTTGAATGGCCAAGGAGATATCTCCCGGCGCTTTCACCACCGTCAAGGCGCCTCGCTCTAGACGAGAATAGTTCATGACGTTGGTCACCACACGGCCCAGACGATCCGCTTCTTGGGCAATATGTCGAGCGTACTTCTTGGTAGCTCCCGGATCTCCCAGATCTTCGGCAATCATTTCCCCGTACATGCGCATGGCCGCGAGTGGCGTGCGTAGTTCATGGGCGGCCGAGGCGGCAAAACGCGAACGCTGCCGGCCCAGTCGTTCCCCCTGCCAAACAAGAGCTACCAAACCGAGGCCCGCGATCAGTGCAGCTAGAGTTCCGAAAAGAAAAACACGATGAAAGCGACTCATGACAACGCCGGCTTGTCGATCTGCCTGAAGGAGAGCCTCGTTCACCTGAGTCCGCACCGACCACTCGGTCCCAGGAAGATAAACCGCACGGTCGGTAGCTCGAGTTGGTGGCCCCGGTCGTAGGAAAGCGGGGATGGCAAGTCCGGCTAAAGATCGTTCCAGAACCTCGTGGCTAACCACGTACCCCTGGCAAAAGAAACCCATGGGGGTGCGAACCCGTCGCAAACCAATCACGGTGGGTTTTTGACCGATGGCCACCGTGCGCCAGACCACCGGCAAAACTTCGACTTCGATCGTGCCCCCATCCAATCCCATCTCCAAAGCTTGCTTTTGTACCGGCACCACGGGCACCGCCAGAGGGTCGGTTTGAATACCACAAAGCTCCATGTTCAGAGCCCAAGACTCTTCGTCCAGATATTCGATGCGAGCATCGGTGGGCAGGATTTCCCACCCTGCGGGAGGCGGAGCAAGAACATCGATGTCGGGCTCGGTATTTAACGCTGCCAAAATACTCGGAACCGCAGGAATCAAAACTTCCAAGAAACCGGTTTGCTCAAACAGCCAAGTTGCCCCACGCTCGCGGTGAAGCTGCTCGTTTAGTGTCGGCAGAGTGAGCTGCCCGAGAGGGTCGATCTGGAAGTAGG
Organism: Candidatus Eiseniibacteriota bacterium; assembly: GCA_013003415.1. Taxonomy (GTDB): domain Bacteria; phylum Eisenbacteria; class RBG-16-71-46; order JABDJR01; family JABDJR01; genus JABDJR01. Next base: position 4,987 of record JABDJR010000315.1, read on the forward strand.
TCCAGATCAAGGGATCCGAAGTTCCCATGGCTAAGGGAGATGGGGTTACCGAGGAGCATTCGCAATCCGAGTGAGGATCGTGAAAGTGACTCTGGTAATGGAGAAAAGGGCGGCGTGATTCGATTTGCCGAAGAGACTCGAAGCGAACCGCCAAATGATCGGCGTGACGCTCGGCAAGACTGGAGGCATTTAAAATGGGGCGTGTTCGGATGTCTTGAGCTTCGCGCTCTGCGCTCCGCGATCCCGCCCAGTACCATGCAGAACAAGGAACCACGATGGCGGTCATCACAAGGACGAGCGCTACCCAACTCCTCCGGGGCAGAGTCACGACGTCTTCAAACCCCAGGCATAGCCGACGCCCTTAACCGTGACCACGATGTTAGGAGTGGAGGGATTCGTTTCGATCTTTTGCCGTAGGTTGGAAATGGTCATGTCGACAGTTCTCGTTTCCAAGTTTCCGGGAGCATCCCAGACATGTTCAAGAAGCTCTGCGCGAGAAATCGCACGCTCCCGATGATGATATAGCATTTTGAGAATTGCGGACTCACGCGCGGTGAGATCGCAAATTTCATCACCCCTGCGAAACTGGCATCTACCTAAGTCGAGAACCGCATCGCCAACCGAGAGCCACTCGGGAGGAGCGAGTCGTCGTTCGACGGATTCGAGCCTTGCTAGCAATTCTCGAGAACCGAACGGCTTGGTGATGTAGTCGTCGGCTCCGGTCTTGAGCCCGGTGACTTTGTCGTCTTCGGAACCCCGCGCGGTAAGCATCAGCACATAGAGACTGGGGTGTCTTTCCTTCACCCGTCGGCAAACTTCAAGCCCGTCGATCTTAGGAAGCATGAGATCCAGAAGGACGGCATCGAAAGCGGAGCCGGAGATTTTGGAGAGGGCGACTTCGCCATCTTCAGCGGTTTCTACTTCATGTCCTGCGGTACTGACTAGGTCCTGTAAACCATCGCGTAAGCTGCGTTCGTCTTCGACGATCAGAATTCTCACATGGTCTCCCCGGCTTGAGATCCTGGCTAGGATCGGAGCTTGTCAAGATCCTGTAAAACAACGGGTGAGAGCCCCCCACCACATGGAATAGATACGGTTTCTAGCGCTTTGACCTTCCCAAAAAACATATTTTTTGGGCCAAATGAGGAGCATTGGAATTGGTCTGGATTGCCTATTTCAAGAGTGCCCAGCGGGCAAAGGCAATCCCAACCGAGCCAGAATCCTGAAATTGCTCAATTCGGATGAGATACAGACCCGGTGCCAGGTCCTGAACCGAGAAAAGATCGGCCAAGGGGAGATCGGCTGCACCTACCGCGGTTCCTGGGTCGGGGAAAACTCGGTCGAAGGGGATGTCTTTGACCCCAAGCTCGCGACCGGAAATATCCATGAGGATCAGACGGACGGCCCCCGGTTCCGTGAGTTCATAGTGGAGCCGAGCCCCCTCCGCGAAACGGGTTGGGTTCGGATAAACGTAGGCCCTTAAGAGCTCAGCGCCGGGATTGCCAACCGCGACCACCCGTTGGGTTTCAAGCTCACCGTCATTGTTCGCGGCGCGAACTTTCACTTCAATGGAGGGGCCACCGCGAGCGGCGGCACTCACCGTCCAAGGGAACTCTAGGAATTCGGCAGCCCCGGCCGGAAGTGGGGTACGGCCTTGTCGCATTCCCAACGTTTCCGCCGTCACCCCATCGACTTTGATATCGACCTCGACCGACCAAGGCTCGGTGCGTGTGGGCCCGCGGTTGGTAACGCCGACGCGAACCACAGCCTCATCGCCGGTTTCAAACTCGACCGCGTCGACACGATTTCCCTTTTGAATGAGAATGCTTTCGCCGGTCACATGCAAACCGGAAGTGGTTCCGCTCTGCGACCATCGACGAACTAACTCCAACACAACCTCCCCCGCGCGCTGCGCTTGAGACCCTCCGCGAAGGAACGTGTTAGCAATGGTATCGGTTTGCTTGTGGTAGTGCGGCGCGTGCCGCTGGATAGAGGGGTTCTCGATAATAAGCACCGCACTCTTTCCCACCTCCCAAAAGGGGCCATGATCGCTAAAGGTCAACGCTTCGACGGCACGGGTCATCATGAAGTTGGGGAGTCCGAGTTCTTCGTAGACCTCGATCAGCTGGTTCGCAAGCCAACGCGAGGGAATGTTCGTCACGACGACCAAGGAGTCCTGTCGTGGGTTGTAGGCAACCATGTCCAGATTCACGAAACCTAAGAGGGGACCAAACTCCTCTTCCAAGGTAGACAAGTCGCGCTCGGCCATGACGCGAGAGCCAAGGAGAAACTTGTCGGTTTCGGGGACCTGTTGCTCTTCGCCATCAAAAAAGGTAAACACCAAATTGGCATCGGGACGAAGGTTCTCTGCCGCCATCACGCGGGCCACTTCCGCCACCACCGCAACCCCGCTCGCGTTGTCATCCGCACCCGGGGCAGGATGAGTGCGGAAGTTTGCCTCAAACTCCTCGTCTCGCTGGGCGGTGGCATCGAGATGGGCACCCAGCATAAAAAAACCGGGCTTCTGATCCGCCAGCTTTCCAGGTACCGATGCAAAAACGTTGGTGTAAGGGTTCCGAATGGAGTCACCCACCAACACTTCAAACTCCGGATCAAACGCTACTAGCTCAGCCGATCCACCCAAGGGTTCAAGCAAGCGATCTAGTTTGTCCTTCAAATATTGGGGATAAAGGGCTGTTTCGGGCAAAGGGGCAAATCGGCTGGGGGGGCCAAACCCGCTTTCCCCGGTAAGGTCGGCGACCGTGGCTAAAATAGAATCGGCAGACACCGAGCTTGTAGTTTGGCTGGGTACCGGCTGAATTGCCAAAAAGGCTGTGGCCGCGAAAACGGACAAGATCAGAAGTGCCTTAAACTGCCGCATTGACCAAAGCCTTTGTGAGGAGAGATACATGGCGACCCAAGACTGAAGCATAGGGGAATCGGCTAGGACTCGCCAGAGGGGTGCCCTGCGGTTTGGCGCCGCACCGCTCGCTGCCAGTGCACCAGCAAAAAGCAGCCCAAAATAATGAAAATGCCGCCTACCCACTCACGACGACTCGGCAGCGCGTGCAGAATAAGCGCTGACATGATGGCCACAAAAACCGGCTGGGTTTGAAGAATGAGGGAGGCATGGGACACATCGATGTGTCTTAAAGAATAGAACTGTGTGGTGCGTGCCAACATGGGCCCGGCAAAAGCCGCCACCGTGATCTCAGCCCAGCCTCGCTGAATCCCAGACCAGTCGGCGATTCCCGACCACTCCTGTCCGTCCTGCATGGCCACCCTCCAGAGGCCGGCCACCACAAACAAACCAAACACCATGATATTTCTCATGAAGGCAAAGGTGCGCGGCGGGATATTGTGAACCTGCGTTTTAACCAGTACCTCTGTAAACCCAAACAACGTTGCCGAAAGCACCATCATCCAAAAGCCTGAAGAAAACGAACTTGGCGCGTCGTACCGAAGGATGATCACACCGAGAATAGCCACGACCCCACCCCACGTTTCTCGGCGCGAGAACCGATCACCTAACAAAGCCACCCCAAAGAATACGGTGACTAAGACTTCAAGTCGGTTCAGCAAACTCGCTGCCGTGGCTGGAATGCGGGAGAGCCCAATGCAAAGCGTGTAAACAGACGCCAAGAACAACAGAGCCACGACAGTAAGAAAAGTCCACTGCCGCGCGGTTAGCCTCTTCACGTTGCTGTGCTCACCCTTGGCTAAAAGCCAAACAAAACTGAACACGGCGGCAATGCCGAATTGACTCATGGCGAAGGAGAGAGGATCGAGATAAGCCAGAACCGGTTTTGCGGCAACAAAGGAAACCGCGCTAATCGCGGCGGTGGCTACCGCGAAAAGATACCCCAGAGAGGGATTCTCATTGTGGGAAGTGGGTCGGGACATGAGCCGGAGGGTGCCCCCGCATGACGCGGGAGCGTGAATCGGAAGACCCTACTTGATGAGACGAAGAATAAGAGGAAAGCGGAAGCGTTCGCCCTCGTTGGCTTTGATGGCTCCCCAAATGATTCCCACTAAGCCCAGAATTCCCAGGGCCGCAAGCAGGAGGAAGCCAATTCCAACCAAAGCCAAAATCAGAGAGATGATCCCGTAGATTCCAAGCGTGATTTGGAAGTTGAGTGCCTCTTTTCCCTGATCATCGACAAACTCAAACTCTTTTTTCTTCATTTGCCACACAATCAACGGCCCCAAGATCGTTCCGAATGGAATGATATAGCCAGACAATGCAGAGAGATGAGCAATCATCGCCCACTGACGTGCTGAGGTTTCGCTGCCATTTCCACTCGTGGTCATGTTTTCTTCTTCCATGGAATCTTCCTCCCCGGATTGGTTCTTCGCCTATTGTATCGAACCAACGGTTAGGGGTCGAGTTTTGAACGCGAAACCCTTGGAAAACCTGCCCGGCGGTTGATCCGAAGGGGTTGAGCGGGTAGGCTTGCTCAATGCCTCCAGTTGATCACCTTTCTAGACTGATCTGATCTTGCTACGTGCCGAGGCCGTTTCCAAACGGTTCCCCGAGGGGGTTCTCGCTCTCGATCAGGTGTCCTTCGAAGTTCCCCAAGGACAGACCCTAGCCCTCGTTGGCGAAAGCGGGTGTGGCAAAACCACTCTGCTCCGCATGTTCAACCGCATGATCGAACCCACCGAAGGTCGCGTGCTCGTAGGGGATCAAAATGCGGCGAGCCTTTCGGCTATCGAGCTGCGCCGCCAAACGGGCTACGTCCAGCAAGAAGGGGGCCTTCTCCCCCATTGGGACGTCGCTCGGAACGTGCTTCTTGTGCCCGAGCTATTAAGCTGGAGCCGATCGAAGCAAGAATCGAGAGTTCAGGAACTCCTCGATTTGGTTGGACTGCCCCATGGCCAGTTTGCCTCGCGCTACCCCCACCAACTTTCCGGCGGTCAGCGTCAACGGGTGGCCTTTGCCAGAGCCCTGGCCGCCGACCCCAAGGTCATTCTTCTCGATGAGCCTTTTGGGGCTTTGGATGCTCTTACCCGACTCGATCTCCAAAAAGAGTTTCAGCGACTCAAAAACAGCCTGGGAAAAACCATGATGATGGTCACCCATGATCTGGAGGAGGCTTTCCGTTTAGCCGATCTCATTGCCGTCATGCAGTCGGGGAGAATCCTGCAGCTGGATACTCCGAAGATTCTTGAGACCAAACCCAAGCCAGGCTACGTTTCGGATCTGCTCAATCTTAGAGGAAGTTGGAACACGTGACTCGAACTTCCCCTCGCCTCATCGGTTGCCTTCTTGTCCTTTGGGCAATCGCTATAAGCGCTCCGGCGGGACTTCAAGCCCAGAGCGTCTCTGTGGGGTCAAAGAATTTTAGCGAGAGCCGATTGCTGGCGGAAATGTTTGCCCAGCTTATTGAAGCAAAAACCGAACTGGAAGTTGAGCGTCGCCTGGGTCTGGCCGGCACGCAAGTGTGTTTTGAGGCGATTAAGAACGGCGCCATCGACATCTACCCTGAATACACCGGAACCGGGCTGGTAACGATTCTGTCGGAGCCCGCCGAGTTAGATCGAGCAGAAACGCTTAACCGGGTTCGCCAGCAGTTTCTCACCCGTTGGGATCTATGGTGGCTCGCCCCCTTGGGCTTTGAGAACGCCTACGAAATCGCGGTGCCGCGAGCCCTTGCCGACGAAAGAAACCTACGCACTATTTCCGATTTGGCCAAGGTCTCGCAAGATCTGACGGCTGGATTTGGCTATGAATTCGTGGGTCGCGAAGACGGGCTCCTCGGTTTGGAGTCCGTGTACGGTTTGAAGTTCGGCTCGGTCAAAACCATGCAACAGGCGTTGAAGTATCAGGCGGCGGGCTCGGGGGATATTGAGTGCCTCGACGTCTACACCACCGACGGCCGTCTGGTGGTCCACGATTTGGTGGTGCTGGATGACGACCAGGGGTTCTTCCCCCCTTACGAAGCCGCTGCTCTCGTGCGCGGAGAAACTCTTAAGGAATACCCGGAATTAGGCAACGTGTTGGGACTTCTTTCGAGTTCCCTCACCGAAGACGCTGTTCGGGGCCTGAACCTACGCATTGAAAACGAGGGCGAAAGCGTTGAGGCGGTAGCGGCTTCGGCCCTTGAGAGCCTGGGGTTAGTGGTGGGGAAAGCCGTGACCGGAAACACCTTGGATAAAAACGCAAACCTATTCCAGGTCATGTCCGCCAACCGGGCCGATCTCCTTAATCGTTTTTGGGAGCACTTGGCTCTTTCCGGATTAGCCCTGGGACTCGGCATCTTAGTGGCCATACCCATTGGGATGTTTCTCGAGAAACATCGCTCGGTGGCCGAAGGAACCATCCGCGTCATCGGGACCACCCAAACCATTCCTTCCATCGCCCTCCTCGCCTTTATGATTCCGCTCTTTGGAGTAGGAGTTCTGCCCGCAGTCATTGCTCTGTGGATCTACTCCATCTTCCCGATTTTGAGAAACACCTATACCGGACTCCGAGACGCAAGCCCTGAGGCCGCGTCGGCCGCCCTAGCACTAGGTATGACCGAGGATCAAATTCGGAAAAAGGTGCGCATGCCCCTTGCCGCCCCCGTTATCATGGCAGGCATCCGTACCGCAGCCGTCATCACGGTTGGTACGGCCACCCTCGCCGCGTTTATCGGGGCAGGTGGACTTGGAGTCCCCATTGTTAGCGGGCTGCAAATGGCCAGCCCCACCATCATCCTCTCCGGAGCTTTGCCTGCCGCGCTACTGGCCCTGCTTGTCGACGCCCTCCTGGGAATTCTTGAGAAGAAGCTACGCCCACCCGGATATGAGGTTTAGGATTAGAAAATGACTGATATAGAAGACGCAATTCACATCGATGTTCATCTCAAAGAAGACCGAGAGGGGGCGCTCAAAGACTTAAGAGCCGGTCTGGCTCGAACCCCCAAAGAGCTCAACCCCCACTTTTTCTACGATGACGCCGGCTCGGCCCTGTTCGAGAAAATCTGCACTCTGCCGGAGTACTATCAAACCCGGACCGAAAAGGCTCTCTTGGAAGCGTCGGCGGGAGACATTATAGAAACCACGGGGATCGAAGAGGTTCTTGAACTCGGTTCCGGAGCCGCAACCAAGACTCGGGTGCTGTTAAATGCCATGCACCAAGCCAAAAAACTTCGTCTCTATCTCCCCTTCGATGTGAACGAATGGATTGTTCGACGTACGGCAAAGGAACTCACCCAAAAGTACCCCGGTCTTAAGGTTCACGGCATCATTGGCGATTTCGAAAAACACCACGACCTCATCCCCACGGGGAAGCATCGGCTAACCATTTTCTTGGGGGGCACGATTGGGAATTTCAGCCCCAAAGGGGCTCAGCGATTTCTGCAAGACATCGCCGAAGGCATGCATCCTGGGGATCACTTCCTCTTGGGAACCGATCTCATCAAAGACCGACAACAATTGCACGACGCCTACAACGACAGTCAGGGAGTCACCGCCGATTTCAATTTGAACATTCTCAACGTGGTCAATTCCATCGCGGACGGCAATTTCGACCCCACCGGCTTTGAGCATCGCGCGTTTTTTGAGGAGACCCATCACCGCATCGAAATGTGGCTCGACGCAAAGCGCGAGATGGTGGTTGATCTTCCCAAGGCGGGAATCACCGTCACCCTCAAAAACGGTGAAGGAATTCGCACCGAGATCAGTACGAAGTTCGATCAGGAAAAGGTGTCTGCGCTTCTGGAGTCCGCGGGCATGAGGCTCGAAAAATGGTACACCGACCCCGACAACCTCTTTGCCCTTTCTCTCGCCCGCCGGATCTAAGCTAGAACTCGAAGGCCTTCCCCACCGAAAACTCTTGCGCGCATGGAAAGGCCGGGAACATGAGTCCCCGGCCTTAGCCTTCCCTCCAGGTGTAACCGTATTCGCTCCCTAGTTCGTCACCACCAAGCGTTGGCTGATTTGTAGGGTGGGCGACTGAAGTTGTAAGAAGTAGATGCCACCCGAAACGCGACGACCCGAATCATCTTGCAGATCCCAGTTCACGTTAACGGCGCCCGCCGAAACGAGATCGCCGGCAAGAAGGCTGCGAATCTGGCGACCCTGCACGTCATAAACCTTGAGCGTCACGCGTTCGCTCGTTGGCAGGTTGAATTGAACTTGGGTTCCCGAAGCGCCCGCGGGGTTGGGAGCCGCTTTCAGCACCGGTATGGTCTGGACGACACCGTCTTCGGGGATGTCGAGAATGGTTGGCATAGAGCCAGGATCCGCGGGATCCGTTCCTGCGTCCAGCTCGTCCCGATCGAACCAAGTATCGTTATCGCGATCGACCCCCAAGCGGGTTTCACAGCCAGGAGGCACCGCAGTAAAGGTCAACTCGGTGCCTGCTCCCGCTAAGGCCAGAAGCTCGGTGGTGGTGAAGGTGGGTGCCCAGGTGCGATCGGATTGCCAGTTGTCGGCAACCTCGTCGTAGACCCAACCTCGTTTGAGCCCCAGGTAGGAGCCTTTTGCAATCACTCCAACATCGCCGGCAACCGCCACGCCAAGCAACGTGTTTAACCGCGGGAGTAAAGCAACCTCATTGGTGCCATCCATGGTGAGCTGCTGTCCCGTGGCAGCGTGGCTCCCGGTATTGAAC
>JABDJR010000325.1 GCA_013003415.1 Candidatus Eiseniibacteriota bacterium
GTCTACATTACATCTATGAAACAAGTTAGAGGCTTAACTCGTTAAACTGCTGTAGGTTGGCTCGGTGAGGCTTTTCGTAGTGATTTAGGTTGAAACGATTTAGGAAACCACTGCTCTATCCACCTGAGCTACGGGGGCAGCCTAAGCGGGGCAACAGGTTAGCAGCCTTACTTCGACTCCCACAAGCGCACCAAGGTACAGGGCGTGGTCTATGCGGCGCAATGTGCCTTGATTGCCTCTCTCACTTTCTCAGCAATGACTTCAAAGCGTTCCGTTCCCCAGTCCGCCGTTAGCTCTAAGCGTATCCATGTTTCTGCTTTCGGGTTAAATATCTCAATCCCGTGCGACCAAATTCGAACCATTTTCTCTCCCCACGATCCGGAATCCTTTCGTGCAGGCACTCCTTCGGTACCTAGTCATGGAACGTTCCGGGGAGTTGTTTTCGACCACGCAATGCCGGAAAATCAAAAGGCCTGGATTTAGGTAGGTTCGGTCGATCCCATCTCTTAGGGTAAGTCAGATGGCAAGCCCCAAGAGCGAATACTTCCGTCGAGAGACCCCGTCACAAGCGAGCCCTGCACGGGGTTCTCGGCAATTTTCAGAATTCGGCCGACGTGACCATTCAAGCGCAATACCTCTCGACCCGTCCTCGTCTCGAGGAGCCGAACGATTTGATCGGCCCCGCCGATCGCGACCCGCTCCCCTCCCGCAAGAAACGAAACGGCAAGAAGTGAGGGGGTCCCCCCGGCGGTGGTTAAGTTGTCAAACCGGCGTTTGATCTCTCCAGTTTCAAGGTCCACCACGAGGGCAGCACCCTCTTCCCCCACACTTGCGATCCAACGATTGGAAGAGTCGACCGCGACGTCATTAACCCGACCGGTGTGGATAGGTTGCTTCCAGTGATCGACTAGGGTTGTCGTTCTTAAGAGGCTTAGTGATCCGTCCCCTTGCCCCACAACGACCCTCTTGCCATCTCGGCTCATGGTCAACGAGGTGACGGAGGCAATTTCTCTCGCTCTGAGAATCTCCCCAGATCGAGATAGAAGGCGAAGTGAATCATCGGCGCATGCAATCAACACGCCATCTTCAAATGCGGCGAGTTTCAATGCATCAAATCCTTTCCAGGTATCGCTGATCGTCATCGTCTCTGGATTCACAATTTCAATCCCCGAGGGTTGCACCGCGACGGCCAACCAATCTCCTGATGGGGCCGTAGAAAGCTCTCGGGCGTAGGGCACACTTGCGTAAGCCATCGGAGTTAGATCTTCCGGGTTGAGTTTAACCAGATCACCGAGTTCGGATACGCAGGTAATCCACCTTCCAAAAGGATCAATCTCGAGTGCCGTCACACGTGGTCGCTGTAAAGAAGGCGCTCGTACGAAGTGAGTCGGGACCTCCGCCGCAAGCCAGTCAAAGAGTAAGATCCGCCCGTCCCAGCCCCCTGCAGCAAGCGTGGCTCCGTCACCAGAACGAGCCAGAGAAAAAACATCGGCTTGGTGGCCGTTGATTCGCCCCTTTACAGCTCCAGTGTGCAAGTCCCATCGTAGGAGTTTGCGATCCGCACCCGAGCTTATGGCGAGCCCTTCCTGTTCGCTCAGAAGCACCGATGCCACCGTCGCCTGATGCCCACGAAAAACCATTTTGAGATCTCCACTCGGCAGATCCCACACGCGAACGGTTTGATCCATAGAGCAAGAAGCCAAAATCGTCGCATCCTCACTTAGCGAAAGTTGCATGATACGTTTCGTATGCCCTCTCAATTCGCTCACCTTGACTAGAGATTCGGCATCGTATACCTCAATAACCCCCGATGAGTTACCCACCGCGAGTTCGCTCCCCTGTTTTAGGTACACGGGAGTTGCCAATCCCCCACCTGTCTGCACTTGCCCGACCTCTTCTCCACCGGGAATCTCAATAAGGCTGACCTTTCCGTAAAAGTAGCCCACTGCGATTCGTTCACCGGACGGATGCATGGCCACCTGTGCCCAGCCATCGCCTTTGGTGAGAACGCTCCAACTCCCGTTTTCTGCGGAGCACATGAGTACCCGACCATCTCCGAGCCCCGCAATTACGAATCTTTCATCTTGGGTAAGGACCAAGGACTCAACGCTAGATTCCAAGGGACCTATCTTGAGAAGATGCCGATCAGAGGTGACATCGTAAAGAACGACGTGTTCATCCAAACTCCCAGACCACAACCTTGTACCCGCTTTGTTGAAAGCAAGCGCGGTTATCCCCCTTTCATGGGGGGCTAGAGAGACCCGACTTTGGTCGAGTCTTCCCAGAAGGTGCTGCCATTCCCACCCCCTCAAGTGCTCGGGGGCTCCCCAAAGTTGACGTCGAGCCTCGCCAGGTTGATCGGCTCGGAGAGCGGCCTCCGCCGCGGACAAGCTCGCGGTATAAGCCACCCACTCCGCCTGGGTAAGGGCAACCTCTGCTCGCCGATATTGTGCTGTCGTTCCAACCAACCCTGCCGTGAGGGCCAGCAGGATAGCAACCATGGCCAGGACGGCCGCTCGGTGGCGTCGGACGAGCGTGTTCACCCTGTAGCCTAAGGTGTCCGGACGCGCCATGACCGGCTCCCGACAAAGATGACGCTCAAGGTCCTCGGAAAGTTGCTCCGCACTTGAATAGCGACGCTCCGGATCTCGATGCATGGCTCGCATGACGATCGTCTCAAGGTCTCCACGCAAGGCTCGGCGGAGGGCCTTGGGGCTAGTGCGTCGCTGGTTCGCGAGCGCGCTCGCATCGGGCC
>JABDJR010000341.1 GCA_013003415.1 Candidatus Eiseniibacteriota bacterium
CGCGAAGGGTCTCGATCCCTACTTTCCGCCGATCTCGGCGAACTCGGTCTCGATTGTGTTGTGCTGGGCGGTCGTCACGACTATCAGGAGTACGAGATCGGAAACACCACCTTCGTTTATCCTGGGGCCCTCTGTGGCCTGACCTATGGAGACTGGGACGAACGCTTTCTCGTTTTTGCAAACCTCGATGATGAGGTGAAGAACATTGATCCCCGGGTTTGGGATGCGCCGCCTATTGTTGAAGCGAAGTTTGAAGTCGCGTCGGAAGCGGTCGCGGACGAAAGTTCATTGGCCGCTCATCTCGCAGAAAAATTCTCTGGGGTAGCCATGGCGCGCGTGACCTTGACCGGAACTGCGCCTTATCCCTTCGACCTTGACGTCGTGCCGCAACACCTGCCGGAAGGTGCTCCTTTGTTTGATTTGATCGACGACACAGATCTCTCGGATGTCATGGCGGGCTCCACGATGCAGCAACGCTTTGTGGCTCAAATACGAGAGAAGATGGACGGCGCCGATACGGCAACCAAAAGGAAACTCCGCCATGCTTTGCGCATTGGAGTGGCTCGCTTTAGAGAGCTGGAGGTTTCCGATGCGGCTTGATGAAATCAAGATCTCCGGCATTGGCGGGTTTTCCGAACCGACCACTTTTAGATTGCAGCCCGGAACCAATGTTCTCTTGGGCCCCAACGGATCGGGCAAAACCGCGATCACCTGGGCTCTGGTGTCTCTGTTTGGTGAGGCCCCGGGGTCGAACAACTTTGTGCGGGAGGACGCATCCTCAGCATTGGTTGAGATTGAAGCTTCCCACCAGGGCCAACGTGTCTTGGTGCGCAAAGACTTGGTCAACGATACGGGTTTGGTTCACCTCCATGGCGAGGATACGCCCCGCTACGAAGGTGCTGCCTCCGAACCCGGGTTTACGGATTGCTTAGGTTCGTTCTTTGGCGAAGCTTACCTTGGTTTTTGGCAACGCTTCGGATTCATGATGCAGAACGCGGAAACCCGCGATCTGCTCGAAGAAGCGGTTTCTCCGCTCGACGATAGTGATGTTCGTGTCATGGAAGACATCGAACGTGAGATGGAGTACTTGGTTGGCGGTGAAGAGGAAGCCAGCATGGGCCAAGTTCAGATCCTCCAAGAAGAGTTAAGCCGAAAAGAAAACGCCTTGGCTAACTGGGGCAAGACTTCCGATGTTGTGGCCTCCCAAAAGGCTCGCCTTGAAGAGTTGGAAGAGGAAGTCGAAGATGCCGAGCAGTCGGCAGAGGCGCGAGAAGAGGTCTACGCCAATCTCACTCGATTCTACGAATTAAGTCAGGAGCGTGTCCGCATGCAGGGAAGCCTGCAAGGTCTTCGTGACCGACGCGACGCGGTAAAGCGTGATGTAGAAGCTTTTGAAAGTGCCCGCCGTGCTCTCGAAGAAGACTATGGTGATTTCCTGAACGCAGGAACGGAACTTGAAGATGCGCTCCAGGTGTGGACCGATGGCACGAATCAACTTCACGAAGTGCAGCGGAAGATTCACCTTGCGCGACAGAATATTTCCAACACTCCAAAACCCAACACGTCCAGAAAGGGTCTGACTACAGGTCTGGGCCTGGGTGGTGTTGGCTACTTAGGATGTTTGGGGGCCGGAGCCGGCGATCTTGGAATGATGGTCGGGCCGCTGCTCGCCATTATGGGTTTTGGCGCGGTATGGGCCAAGAATCGCAGCGTTGAAATGATGCACCGATCCCGCCGGGAAGAGATCGAGTCTCTCGAAGAAGAAGAGAAAAGCATCGAGCGTCTGATTGAAGACGCGAAGAAGAACATGGGCAAGCTCGGCACGCTGGGTCATCCCATGAGCATTCGTCGTGGTGTCATCCAGTATTGGAAGGCCCGTGAGCGGATTACGGAATTGCGGGAGCGGCGCGACGCCCACCCACCCCTAAGCGAAGTGATTGATGACTACGAGGATCGTTTGGAACAACTCCGCGTTGTTGACAAGGAGTCCAAAGACTTGGTCGCCCGAGCCTCCTATCTCGCAGGTATGAATGGCGCCAAAGACTCTTTGGCCGGCGAGGTGGATATGGCGAAATCTCAGAGCGAAATGTCTCGGTCTCGGGCCGATCGTCTGAGTGCGCAACGCGATCAACTCCGCAAAGAAATCCGTGAACTTCAAGACGAAACACCTTCCCGCGGTCATATGGAGCGCGAGGCCGATGATCTTCGTGAGCGGTTCAGCTTCCAGCAGAATCGTGCGGAGGCCTTTGAGCTTGCCTTGGGAGTTCTGCAAGAAGTCTCCGAGTCGCATCGCGAGGGATTCGAAGAAGCGGTTTGCGAAGCTGCGTCGGGATACCTCTCGACCTTCACGAACAATAGTTTCACCGCCGTTCGCCTTGGTGACGAACGCGAGCTGGAGATCTCCGGCCCGAATGGAGACTGGGAGACCCATCAGCATCTGAGCGGTGGTGTGAAGGACAAACTCGATTTGGCGCTCATGTTGGCGACCTCCTCCTTGGTTGCGGAGGGGGATCCCTGGCCGGTCGTTCTCGACGAGCGCTTTCTCCTCTGGGACCGAAACGGTCTTGAGGATGTGAAAGCCAGCCTTAGGGCCTACACGGAGCAGGGTGGGCAGGTCCTTTTGCTAACCCACGATGACTCCTTTGGAAGCTGGTGTGAGAGCCCCATCCAGATTTCTGGTAGCTCAGCCCCCTCGAAAGAGGCCGCCTAACTCCATCGTCCTCAAGGACGAAGTCTGGCCCCCTTTCCGCTTCCTCGATACACTTTCCCCATGAGATATCTAATCGCTTTGTGGGCTCTTTGTATCTGGTGCGTCTTCCCCGCGACGAGTCTTTCGGAACCTCTACCTCCCTGTGAGGACTGTCCCGACAAGGGTTGGGTCTTGAACCTAAGCCCTGGGGACTTTCGTATCGCCTCGGCTGATCCGAGTGGCACTCGCGTCGCCGTCTTGGGCGGCTCGGGAGAAGAGGGTGATGAGCACACTCTCGTGGTGTTGGCCGGGGATTGTGAGGGGCCCAAAGAGATGCTCACCTTAAGTCGCAGCATTCAGATCGTTGCTGCCCCCAAACAAGCGGAAAAAGTGGGGGCGACCTATGTTCGGCTTGCCTGGTCGCCGGATGGCCAGTACTTGTATGCGCCAGGGGCCATTTTTAGACTGTCGCAAACCAAGGAAGGTTTGAGCTTCTCCAAAACCCGAAACGCCGGATCACGCTACTACGATATTCGCCTGGGTCCTGCGGGTCGAGCCATTGCCGTGGCCGAGGAATCCGCGAGAGATCGGAAGTCTACCGAAGGGGAAGTGAAATTCATCATTGAGTTGCAGTACCTGTTTCTATTTTTGAATCGCGAAGTCGATCAACCCCTCAAGCCTAAAGAGCAGCAAGGAAAGTTTTGGAACCCCGCATTGTGGACAGTAGCTCCTTCGGTGGCTTGGGAAGAAAGCGGCGCGGTTCTTCTTCACTATCCTCGAAACGATTTTACCGAACGCTTTCAGCCGGGAAAGAATCGTGAACAAGTGGACGGCTACCCCGGACCTAGAATCAAAGCGTCGGCCGATAAGATTACCGTTTCGGGAGAGTGCCTTGGAACTTGGGAGTTGAAAAGCTCTTCCAAAGCCACCCGGCTCCGTTGGAAAGCCCAGTGAGTCCTGAGTCTATGGAACGGCCACGTGCCTTGGTGGTGGATAAGCAAACTAAGTTTCGCAAGGAACTCGGTCACTTCTTGGAAAAAGACCTTGGGATGGCCACCGTCATGGTTGCCGATGGGGAAGCCGCCTACAATGTTTTGGACAAGGACCCGGTGAACGTTCTGATCACCGAACTCTCGGCCCAACGCATCGACGGAATGCGATTGCTCGAGATCGCCAGGGCCCGGAACCCGGAAACATGCATCATTTTGATTGCCCCCAATCTAGATCTTGCCCAGGCCACAGAAGCCATGCGTCAGGGGGCCTACGACGTTCAAACCCGCCCCTTAAACTTCGAGCGTTTGCGCGCGGTTCTGGAACGTGGTCTATCGCATCAGCAGTTGGTTCACAAGGTCTCGGATCTTCAAGCCCGTCTGGATCATCGTTACGGTCTGAACGATCTCACGGGAAAGTCGCCTCAAATGGTGACGGTCTATGACCGTATTCGCACCCTT
This sequence comes from Candidatus Eiseniibacteriota bacterium, assembly GCA_013003415.1. Classification (GTDB taxonomy): domain Bacteria; phylum Eisenbacteria; class RBG-16-71-46; order JABDJR01; family JABDJR01; genus JABDJR01. The sequence continues at coordinate 4,141 of JABDJR010000341.1, forward strand.
GCGCCCACCCGCACCACCATCTTGGTGACGGGGGAGACCGGAACGGGTAAGGAACTCGTTGCCAAAGCGCTCCACCACCTCAGCCCGCGACGCAATGACCCCTTTGTGGCCCTCAATTGCAGTGCTTTGGGCGAAGGGGTGGTTGAAAGTGAACTCTTCGGCCATGAAAAAGGCGCGTT
>JABDJR010000390.1 GCA_013003415.1 Candidatus Eiseniibacteriota bacterium
TGCAAGGTTGCTGCATCTCCGAATGCTAAGTCTCCAACCGTCCAGTCTGACGTGCTGGTGGAATACCCACCCTGAGAAGCGCTCGACGAAACGAAGACCGCTTCTGGGGGGAGGGCGTCTTTCACAACAATGCCCGTGGCATCCGCCGGGCCCTGATTGGTCAGGGTAATGGTGTAGACAATCGTTTCCCCGAAGGCGGGAGTGGCGTTATCAATCACCTTATTGATCGACAAATCGGCTGGTGACAAGGTTATGGCTGCGCTTGCCGCGTCGTTATTGCTGTTGGTGTCTCGCTCGGTGGCCGCCTGGAAGGTCGCGGTGTTGGTGATAACCACCTGGCCGAGGTTCGTCCCCACCGTCGCTTCAAGCGTCAAGACGGCGGATCCTGTCGCGGCCATACTCGGAATCGTCCAGAGCCCCGTGGCAGAGGAGTAGGAGCCACTGGTCGCGCTTGATCCAAAATAGGTCAGCCCTGGAGGCAAAGCGTCTTCGATCGAGATGTTGGTTGCCGTATCCGGGCCCAAGTTCTCGGCCGAAATGGTGAAGGTCACTCGCTGACCTTCTTGGGGCGTGGGGTTGTCTACGCCCTTGGTAAGAACAACGTCGATTCCTTTGATATACACAGAGACCGAGTCGGCGTTGTTGGATAGATCCGAGTCCCCGGTACTTGATCCGGTTACGGAGGCGCTGTTCACGATGTTCACCGCACCCACCGTCCGCGACACAACTGCCGTCAGGTCCAGATCAACCGAGGCTCCTGACCCTAAGGTTCCGATGCTCCATACGCCATTGCCGTAGCTGTAGGTCCCCTGGTCGGGGGAGTCCGCTACGAAAGTCATTCCGGTAGGCACCAAGTCGGTCACCTCGACGCCGTTTGCTGCATCGGGACCGTTGTTCGTTGCGTTGATCGTGAACAAGAGAGTGTCCCCGGCGTTTGCGGTGGTCATATCTACGATCTTCGTAATCACCAGATCCGCATCCGGAACATAGAGCGTATCTGCATCGGTATTGTTTGCGGGCTCTTGATCGTAAGGGTAGGTAGAACTGGCGGTAGCGGTGTTGATGATGCTCTGACCCAAAGCGGCCGCGCCTATGGTGGCGTTGATGGTCAATGTTTCCACGGCTTGATCTGCCATGGAGCCGATGGTCCAAACTCCGGATAGGGTGTCGTAGCTTCCGGTGGTCGCCACGCTACTCACGAAATTCAGTTCGCTGGGGAGGAGGTCAGTGACGCTCACACCGTCTGCGGTGTAGCTTCCTAGGTTGGTCACCACGACGTCGTAGGAAACGGCGGATCCCTCAGAAACAGCAACTCCGGAACGCGTTTTTACGACTTGGACGTCGGCGAATTCCACTTCCACTTGGGCTGTATCTGTATCGTTTGTGGAAATAATGTCGGTAGGGCCTGAGCTGACGAGGTCCGCTTGATTGACAAGAATATTGCCGAAAGAAGTCGCCGGCACCGTAGCCCGTAAAATCAGGGTAGCGAAATCCGAGGGCGCCAAAGTTCCCACCAGCCAATCTCCACTCACGTCATTGTAGCCACCCTGTGAGGGAGTGTTGTCAAGATAGTCGAGGCCTGCGGGTAGTTTGTCGTTGACCGTGACCAGAGTCATGGTTTCCGTGCCCGTGTTCTCAACGTTGATGACAAAGGCCACGGTGTCTCCAACCGTGGCAACGGGGTTCAAGCTGGTCTTGGTTATTTTGAGGTCGGGTTCAATCACATTCACCCAGGCGGAATCTGCGTTGTTCGTAGAAACCGGATCCGTTTCGGCCGATAGCGCCACGCTGGCGACGTTGAGTAGAGACGATCCGGATGTGCCCGTGTCAACCACGGCTTCTAGAGTGAGGGAAAAGAGATCTCCGGAGTTCATGGCGCCCACACTCCAGGTTCCCGGCCCGGGAGCATAGCTGCCGGCGGTCACACTGTGGTTGTGGTAGGTAAACCCAGAGAGAAGAGGATCGAAAACCTCCGCGTTTGCTGTGGCGCTGGGCCCCTTGTTTTCAATGGTTACCGTAAACGTAACCGTGTCCCCTTCAACCGCCGTGGGCATATCGACGGACTTAAGTACTTCGAGGTCGGCTTGTACGGCCGGAACAACCACGCTGATTGCAACGGAACTTGTGTCATTGGTCGCATTGGGGTCCGTACCGTCAAAACCAGCTATAGAAGCCTGATTGACGATCAGACCGGAGGCGCCGCCGATATCTCTAAACTCAATTTCACCCAAGTAAAACCAATCAAACGAAGCAAAGAAGGTTGGCGATGTGGTGAACCGAATGTAGGTGGTCGGAGTTGCGTATATGCCGACAGGGTACGTTTGGGTAAGTTCGGTATCTTGAGATTCGTCGAAAGTAAAGGTGTCCAGAGGAAACCATGCGCTGCCATCGGTGGATATCTCAAGGGTGATGTAGTCGCCGGAGCTATCGAGCGAATGTAGCCGGTAGTCCACTTGGAGTTCTGCATCCGCGAAGGAGGACAGGTCGGCTATTCGCGTGACGGAGTAGCCGGGGCCGGTCATCATGATTCCCGTGTCTGCGGGAGCCGTTTGCGCTGGAGAGACCGTGATACGACCCGTACCAGGACCGTTACTCTCTCCGCCTTCCCACCAGTCAGACACCCACAGAACGTTGCCGTCCTGGTTCGAGTACGAGATGTTCTCGAAGCGGTCCGCAGTCGTGTCCTGGGCTAGAACAGGCATAGCTGTTCCTGCCAGAAGCAGTGGAATAAGGATGAGCACAGAAAGCTTTAGGGTCATTCGTAGGCAGTTCTTTCGGAAATTCCCGGGGTTGATCAACACTTGAAATATCGGCGGGTTTCTTAGGGAATTGACCGTGATTCCACGTCACTTGGAGGTTTTTGCCAGGACTAAGCGCCGTTTTCCCTTTCTCTTGCGGGGAACCGGGAAACCCCTTTGAGGGTGGGTTTTCAAAGGCTTTACGGGCTGGTACCTTGGCTGGGTGAATTCGCCCACTCATACCGTTCCCTAGGAGAAGCCCTTGAAGATCAAACCCACCGGCAATCTCTATCTAGCCATGTTGTTCATCGGGATTGCCGCCGGCGCCTATTGCGGCTGGCAGTTCGGCCCCGCCATGAAGAGCGTGGCTTGGATGGGAACCTTTTTCCTGAACGCCCTCAAGATGCTGATTGTGCCGCTGATCGTTTCTTCCATGATCGTGGGTATCTCGAGCATGGGCGACGTGAGAAAGCTCGGGCGCCAAGGTGGCACCATTTTCATTTACTACTTTGCCACCACCGGTATGGCCGTTTTCCTGGGCATCATTATGGTCAACATCTTCCAGCCCGGGGTTGGAGTTGAGCTCTCGGAGACCGCGGTTGTCCCCGAAACCGTTGCCGGGAAAGAACAAATCGGCCCCACGGACATTCTGCTCAGCTTGATCTCACCCAACATTGTGAAGTCGGCGGCGGAGTTGCAAATTCTTCCGCTCATCGTTTTCTCTTTGTGTCTTGGGGGGATCCTGACCACGATTGGGGAAAAGGGACAAACGGTCATTCGCTTCTTTGACGGGCTCAACGAAGCCCTCATGAAGTTCGTTGAGTTGGTCATGTATATTGCGCCCATTGGCGTGTTTGGTTTGGTGGCCTCCAAACTTGGTGACGCCGGTGGCGGGGAAGCGTTTTGGGGCGAACTCGTCAAAATCGGAAAGTATTCTCTTACGGTGTTAGTTGGCCTGGGAGTTCACGCCTTAGTTGTCTTGCCCATCCTGCTGACTGTTCTGGCCCGGCGGAATCCCTTTCGCTACGGGCTGGGCATGCTCCCCGCGGTGGGAACGGCATGGTCCACTGCGTCGTCTTCGGCCACGCTCCCCGTGACTCTAGAGTGTGCGGAAGAGCGGAACAAAGTGAGCCGTCGTTCTGCGCTTTTTGTTTTGCCTTTGGGCGCTACCATCAACATGGACGGCACCGCTCTTTACGAAGCGGTTGCGGCCATCTTTATCGCTCAAGCCGTGGGTATCGACCTCAGTGCCGGCCAGCAGGTCGTCATCTTCCTTACCGCTACATTAGCCGCCGTGGGAGCGGCGGGTATTCCGCAGGCGGGGCTCGTCACCATGGTGATTGTGCTGAAGGCAGTGAATCTCCCGCTTGAAGGAATTGGACTTATCCTTGCCGTAGACTGGTTCCTGGATCGCTTCCGCACCTGTGTGAATGTGTGGGGTGATTCGGTTGGGGCTGCGGTTCTCGATCGCTTCTTCCCCAGCGGTGGACGCCTCGAAAGAAACCTCGCGGGGACCGATTAGAACGATCTAGAGAAGATAGGCATCGAGGGTCTTGTTTGCGACTTGCCCTAGCCGATTCACACCTAATGCAATCATGGCCACCGCCAAAATAAGCGATGTCGCCGCGATCTCAACCAGATTTCGAGGGCCCTGAAAGTACCAGGCAACTCCGTACCCCAGAGCAAAAAGAACCGGCAGGTGTTTTAGCCATGCGCGAAACGGCACCTCCCGATCGGGTTCTTCCTCATCTTCGGTCATGCGTCGTATGAGATCCAGAGACAACCGAAGTACCACCAGATAGAGACCCAAAGCTAGGCCGCAGAATACGATTCCCAACTGCAGGGATAGCAGCGTCTTCTCGAGGGAAACGAGCGCGAAGGGGATCCACGCAAGTAAGAGCGCACCACAGGCCAGGGCTAGGACTGTACCGAGAGACTGTAGCGTGTAGCGCAACCGCGTTCGAGCGTCGAATTCTGAGGTTCGACCCACCGTAGATAAAAGCCGCGTACCTTGCCACTGGCAGAAGAAAGTTGCTGCAATGAGAAGAACCGCGCCAAACCGAATGGGGGCTATCGTGGAAAAGGGTTCGCTAAAAACCCAGAACCGGCCCGCCAGATAAAACAAAAGACCCAAGACGACGATTAACGCGCCGGCTTGGGTCTTTGTGAGTTGCATCAGCTTCTTTGAAGACGGTTGGTGATCGACCTAGGAGTCGCTCGCCTCGTCTTCCGAGCCTTTTTCAGTTTCGTTGGCTTCGCCTTCGCCAGCGCCTCCGTTCACGGTGGAAGCGTCCTCCTCTGCGTTCGCAATCTTTGCCACATCGGCAACGGTGTCTCCGTCGTCGAGGTTGATCAATTTGACGCCTTGGGTGTTGCGCCCGATGACCGAGATGTCTTTCACAGGGAGGCGAATAATGATGCCGTTTTTGGTGGTAATCATGAGCTCATCGTCATCGCGAACTTCTTTGATAGTTAGTAGTTCGCCGTTTCGCTCGGAAGCTTTGATGGTGATGATGCCTTTGCCCCCACGGCCAGTGACGCGATAGTCGTCGACATCGCTCCGCTTTCCGTAGCCGTTCTCGGTTACGGCGAGGAGGCTTGTCTCGGTGCGAGCGAGCACAACCATGTCGACCACGCGATCTTCGTCGCCATCGAGAGTGACGCCACGAACCCCTCGAGCACTACGCCCCATGGGGCGGACATCTTCCTCGTTGAAGCGAATGGCTTTACCCAGAGCCTTACCCAGAATGACGTTGCTCTTGCCATCGGTCAGGGTGACCCCAATCAACTCATCGCCCTCTTTTAGGCCAATAGCGATGATGCCATCGCGACGCGGATTGCCGTAGTCGGACAAGACCGTCTTTTTGACCTGGCCCTGCTTTGTGGCAAAGAAGAGGTATTGGCTGGAGTCGAAGTCTTTGGTGGCGGCCACCGAAGCGATCTTCTCGCCGGGTCGCATTTGCACCAAGTTCACCACCGGTTTTCCTTTTGCGGTTCGACCCGCCTGAGGGATCTCATGAACCTTGAGCCAGTACACCCGACCCAAGTTGGTGAAGATCAGGATATAGGCGTGGGTCGACGCGATAAACAGGTGCTCGACGAAATCGTCTTGCCTGGTGGACTGGCCGGTTACCCCGCGCCCCCCGCGACGTTGGCGTCGATAGGTGGCTGGGGGAAGACGCTTGATGTAGCCCAGGTTGCTGATGGAAATAACCATCTGCTCGTCGGCAATGAGATCTTCGATCTGGAGATCGTTGGCGGCCGCGCGAATTTCTGTGCGGCGTGCATCGGCGTACTTCGATTTGAGTTCGAGCATTTCGCCCTGAACAATCTGCAGCACTTTCGATTCGCTGGCCAGGATGGCTTTCAATTCCGCAATCGTGGTTTGCAGGTCGTTGTACTCGGCTTCAATCTTGTCGCGCTCCAAGCCTGTGAGACGGGCCAAGCGCATATCTAAGATGGCCTGGGCCTGAACATCGGACAAGGAGAAACGACTCATGAGACCGCTCTTGGCCTCGGCCGTGTCTTTGCTGGCGCGAATAAGCTCGACGATAGCGTCGATGTTATCGAGAGCGATGCGCAGACCTTCAAGGATGTGCGCACGCTTTTCAGCTTGAGACAGATCGTACTTGGTACGGCGGATAATCACGTCGCGACGATGCTGAATGAAGTGCTCGATCATCTGCTTCAGCGACATGGTCTCGGGACGGCCGTTCACCAAAGCCAACAAGTTCACGCCAAAGGTGGTCTGCATGGCCGTGTGTTTGTACAAACGGTTGAGCACTACCTGAGACACCGCGTCGCGTTTCAGCTCGACCACAACACGCATGCCCGTGCGGTCGGATTCGTCACGAAGATCGCTGATTCCGGTCAACGTTCCCGAGCGCACCAAGTCGGCGATCTTCTCGAGCAAGGTCGACTTGTTCACCATGTAAGGAATCTCGGTAATCACGATCATCTCGCGATCGTTCCGCATGGGTTCGATTTCGGCTCGAGCGCGCTGAGAAACCAACCCGCGACCGGTTAGGTACGCGTTACGGATACCGTCGCGTCCCATGATGATGGAACCGGTAGGGAAGTCGGGGCCGGGAACAAGACTCAGAATCTCTTCGTGAGTGGTATCGGGGTTGTCGATGACGGCACAAATGGCGTCGACGATCTCGCCCAAGTTGTGGGGCGGGATGTTGGTGGCCATACCCACCGCGATTCCGGTGGCGCCGTTGCAAAGCAGGTTGGGAAAGCGCCCGGGAAGAACCACGGGCTCTTCGCGAACGTTTTCGTAGTTGGGGCGGAAGTCGACCGTTTCTCGATCGAGTTCCGACAAGGTTTCCATGGCCGGATGAGACAATCGCGCTTCCGTATACCGCTCGGCCGCTGCGTTATCGCCGTCGACCGAACCAAAGTTTCCTTGGCCATCGACGAGGGGGTAACGTAGGGAAAAATCTTGCGCCAAACGCACCATGGTGTCGTAGATGGCGGATGTTCCGTGAGGGTGATAGTTACCGTTCACATCACCCGTGATCTTGGCGCTTTTGCGGTAGGGCCGCGATGGATCCAAGTTCAAATCGTTCATTGCGACCAAAATGCGTCGCTGTACCGGCTTTAACCCGTCACGAACGTCGGGTAAGGCGCGGTTAACAATGACCGACATGGAGTAGTCGAGATACGCAGTGCGCATTTCTTCTTCAATGACGGCCGGAATAATTCTATCTTCGTCCCCTGCCATGAACTCTCCTTAATTTTTCCGGGTCGGCGTGAGGAATAGGCCGCACTGGATTCTTAGCCTGTGAAATCTCGTTAGGCTCTAGGCCCTGAAGGCCTGCCCCTCTAAAGAGCATGCCCCCTTAAAGACAGGCCCCATCAAAGACAAGCCCTGAGGTAAGATTGTTGCGCTAGACAGACCCCAATCGGCAAGACATGGCGAGGCCAGTCGGATTAGGCAGATTGAGCTGTTCGATGTCCCATCCCTCGGGAGGCAGTATTATATTGCGCTGCTAGGAGAAGGGCCACCTTTTTTTGCGCGCGGCCAAGCTTCCAAGCTATTACTCCACAGGAAGTTACGAGGTGACCTCTGGCGCCCTCGGCCCCCGAGGGGAGAATAATTTGCCCAGACTGCAAAAGCGGGATAGTCTACGTGGATTCCACCCAAAAAACACGCGTTAGGAGCCTTTGGAAATGAATCAGGAAGCGGAAAAAATTATCTATTCGATGGTTGGAGTCTCCAAAAGACACAACCAGAAGACGGTTCTTAAAGACATTTATCTCTCGTATTTCTATGGCGCCAAAATTGGAGTTTTGGGTCTGAACGGTTCGGGAAAGAGTTCGCTCTTGCGCATTCTTGCCGGCGTCGACACCGAGTTCGATGGGGAAACCCATTTAACTGCGGGCCACACCGTGGGCTACCTGGAGCAGGAGCCGTTGGTTGAAGAAACCAAGACGGTGCGCGAAGTGGTTGAAGAAGGCGTGCAAGAACTCGTCGATCTCATGAAAGAGTACAACGACATCAGCGCCAAGTTCGCCGAGCCCATGGAAGACGATGCAATGCAAAAACTCATCGATCGTCAGGGCGAGGTACAAGAGCTACTCGATCACAACGACGTCTGGGATTTGGACTCCCGTTTGGAAATGGCCATGGATGCCTTGCGATGCCCTCCCGGTGATACACCGGTGAATGTGATTTCCGGCGGTGAAAAACGCCGCGTGGCCCTGTGTCGCTTACTGCTTCGTAAGCCCGACATTCTTTTGCTCGATGAGCCAACAAACCATTTAGATGCCGAAACCGTGGCCTGGCTTGAGCACCACTTGCAGCAATACGCAGGAACAGTGATTGCGGTCACTCATGATCGTTACTTCCTCGACAACGTTGCGGGTTGGATTCTTGAGCTGGATCGCGGCGAGGGCATTCCTTGGAAGGGAAACTACTCCTCTTGGCTCGAACAAAAACAAAACCGTCTTAAGAACGAAGAGAAGCAGCGCTCTCAGCGCCAGACCACGCTGCAACACGAGTTAGAGTGGATCAAGATGACGCCCAAGGGCCGCCGCACGAAATCCAAAGCCCGTATTAACTCCTATGAGGAATTGTTGGCCCGAGGAACCTCCGAGGCCACCAAAGATCTTGAAATCTACATTCCGCCCGGAGACCGTTTGGGTGGCATTGTGATTGAGGCGGAGGGCGTGTCCAAGGCGTATGGCGACAAGTTGCTGGTGGAAGATCTCAATTTCAAACTGCCTCCCGGAGGCATCGTAGGAGTTGTGGGGCCGAACGGTGCGGGTAAGACCACCATGTTCCGCATGATCACCGGAGAAGAGAAACCCGACGCGGGTACGTTTACGGTGGGCGAGACGGTGAGCCTGTCCTATGTGGAGCAGTCACGCTCCGACCTCGACCCCAACAAAACCATTTGGGAAGAGATCTCCGGAGGGCAAGACCTCTTGCAACTTGGCAATCGCGAGATGAACTCGCGGGCCTATGTTTCGCGCTTTAACTTTGGCGGTTCCGACCAGCAGAAGAAGGTTGGCGTGTTGTCCGGTGGAGAGCGAAACCGAGTCCAGCTTGCAAAGATGCTGAAGCAGGGTTCCAACGTTATCCTTCTTGATGAGCCTTCCAACGACCTCGATGTGAATACGCTCAGGGCCTTGGAAGAGGCGCTTGAGTATTTCGCCGGCTGTGCCGTGGTGATTTCTCATGATCGTTGGTTCTTAGATCGTATCTGCACCCACATCATGGCCTTCGAAGGCGACAGCAAGGTCTTCTGGTACGAAGGCAACTACTCGGACTATGAAGAAGACCGGAAGAAGCGCTTGGGTAAAGATGCCGAGGTCCCGAAACGGATCAAGTATCGCCAACTCACGCGTCAGTAGGCTGGGAAGACCGTGTTTCCGTTTTCGATTATGCTTGAGGCCCGTCCCTGGTGGCGGGCCTTTTCTTTTCACAGACAGGTTAACACTGCTATTTTTCAATTCTAAGCGACCGTTCATCAGCCGCTACAGGTCAAAGGAATTGATAATTCATCTTTAGGGAGTATTCATGGGTTACGCACGTCGGATTAGTTTCTCCACGGCTCTTGCTTGGTGCTTTTGTCTCTGCGTTTTCGTGCCGGGAATAGCGGAAACCTTCATCGTGGTGAGCCACGGGCAGGCCAACGACCCGTTTTGGAATGTGGTGAAAAACGGCGTCGACATTGCCGGCAAAGATATGGGAGTAGAAGTCGACTACCGCGCCCCGGAAACCTTCGACGTCGTTGCCATGGCCCAGCTCATTGAAGCGGCGGTGCAGCAAGAACCCGACGGCCTGATCATCTCCATTCCCGACGGTGACGCCCTCAAGGGCGCGGTCCAGAAAGCCGTGGCGGCAGGCATCCCGGTGGTCTCCATGAACTCCGGGAGTGATGTGGCCCAAGAACTGGGTGTTTTGTTTCACGTGGGGCAAGACGAATACGATGCTGGGGTGGGCGCGGGTAAGCGCATGAAAACGCTTGGCGTGAAAAAACTCGTGGTGATCAATCACGAAGTTGGGAACGTGGCTTTAGACCTTCGAGGGCAGGGAGTCCGCGACGGCTTCGGCGGTGACGTGCCCATCATTCCCACCGCCGCCAACACGGTCGACGATGTTTACGCGAAAGTGAAAGCCACCTTCCAAGCCGACGATTCGATTGATGGTGTGGTCACCTTGGGTGGAAGCAATGCGGGCGAGCCCGCTTTGAAAGCACTCAAGGAAATGGGGCTGGCCGGCGACGTTGCGTTGGGCACCTTCGATCTGTCCCCTGCCATCTTGGAATCCTTAGAAGCCGGACAGATGACCTTCGCCATCGATCAGCAGCAATTCCTGCAGGGTTACCTCCCTGTGGTGCACTTGGCGCTCTACTCACGTTACAAGGTGTTGCCCGGAGGCGACCTTCCTACCGGTCCGGGGTTCGTGACTCAAGAAAATGCGGCCGACGTGATTAGCCTCAGTGCCAAAGGGCTTCGTTGAGCTCCGGCCCTTCGGACCCTACCCCCTCTTCCGCTCCCGCACTTCGTGACACCCGCCACGCGAAGGCGCCCCTGTACGTAGCTCTCCTACGTCGTCCCGAGCTTGGAGCGGTGTCGGGCACGGTTATCGTCACGCTCCTTTTTCTCCTCTTTGCCGACCGAGAGATGTTTAGCCTGGGCGGTATTGTGAGTTTCCTTGAGCCCTCGGCTCAACTCGGCATTCTTGCCATCGCTGCCGCGTTACTCATGATTGCCGGCGAGTTTGATCTTGGGATCGGGTCCATGATTGCTTTCGGCGGCATGATGGTGGGCATTCCTCTTGTGCAGTGGGGGTGGCCCCTAGAGCTGGCCCTGCTCTTCGCCTTTGCCGTGGCGATCCTTGTGGGTTTTCTGAACGGTGTCATTGTTTTGCGGACCGGACTCCCCTCTTTCATTGTGACTCTGGCCGCCCTGTTTATCCTTCGTGGTTTAACCCTCGTCGGTCTCAAGAGCGCCACCGGAGGAACCACCCAACTCCGCGGCATTGGCGACGTCATCCCAGAAGGCCACTGGCTTTTAGGCCTGTTGTCGGGAACAGCCTTCAAAGATCTCTTCTCCGGATTCGCAGAGCGGGGCTGGATTGAGACCTTCCGTTCCGGCGTGCCCAAAGTGCAGGGGCTACCGGTGGAGATTCTCTGGTTTGTGGCGCTGACCCTCATCGCCACCTGGATCTTGCTCGCGACACGCTTAGGCAACTGGATCTTCGCCTCCGGCGGCGATGCGGTCGCCGCTCGTAACGTGGGGGTGCCCGTATCCCGCGTCAAGATTCTTATGTTTTGCACCACGGCTTGTGCGGCCACGCTTGTCGGCGTCATGAACGCCTTGGACTTCGGCTCCACCGATGCCGCCCGAGGTACAGGCAAAGAGTTCGAGGCGATCATTGCCGCCGTCATTGGAGGGTGCCTCCTCACCGGGGGTTATGGAAGCGCGGTCGGTGCGTTCTTTGGCGCCATTCTTTTTGGCATGGTGTCGATCGGTATTAGCTTCACCGACATCGACCAGGATTGGTTCAAGGTGTTCTTGGGAGGCATGGTTTTACTCGCTGTTCTTCTCAATAGCTTCGTGCGCAAACAAATGATGCGACCAGGAAGGTCAGCATGAGCCAAACTCCAATGAACCCAACCGCCGCGAACAAACCGGAAGCCCTGCTTAAGGTAACCGAACTCACCAAGCACTTCGGGTCCGTCAAAGCACTCACCGGCGTTTCCTTAGAAGTGGACCGAGGCGAAGTGCATTGTCTCCTGGGCGACAACGGTGCCGGGAAGTCGACTCTGATCAAAACTTTGGCTGGAGTCTACAAACCAACCACCGGCTCCCTTTTCTTTCGTGGAAAGAAGGCCAATTTCGGATCCCCCCGAGATGCCATGAGCCAGGGTATTGGAACCGTGTACCAAGATTTGGCCGTCATTCCGCTCATGTCGGTTTTAAGAAACTTCTTCCTCGGCCACGAATCGGAAATCACCTCGGGCC
>JABDJR010000404.1 GCA_013003415.1 Candidatus Eiseniibacteriota bacterium
GACATGGACTTAAGAACCCCCTCAAGCCCATCTAGCACCTCTTTTTCTTCATCGGAAACATGACCGTCGGAGGCAAAAAGCTCTCGCAGTTGTTCCATCACCTCGTGGCGGTCGCTGTCCGAACCCAACAGACCCACGAGATCCCGCATCAACTCTTCACACCGGCTATAAGAAACCGGATGATCCATGAGGGCGGTGACTTCGCTGATTTCCTGGGGGTTCAATCCATAGCGGATCATCAGTTCTTTGATGGTGTTGATTTCTTCATTATCCAGGTGCCCATCGGCCCAAGCCGCGGCTGCCAGTACTTTGAGCACGGCTACCTGGCGCTTTTTCTTGCTCATTTTGAGACCTCCCTTGCCCGGGCTTGCGCTAAGCTTACGGAAACTGGTAAAAGAGTATACTTTACGGAGTTTCTTCTCCCATATGAAAGGGACAAACGATGACGAGTGACACTCCTCCTCCGGTACAGCCGCCCACGGTCGAACCCCCGGTGATCCCCTGGGAAAGACCGGGAGCCCCCTTTGGATCAAGTCTCATCGACACGATCAAACTCTTTGTGACCAACCCGGGAGAAGCGTTCCGTCAGGTTCCGGTGAACTCCGAACTGATCAAACCCATCCTCTACGCGGTCATTATTGGTGTGGTTGGAAGTTTTGCCGAATGGATTTATCAGACCCTGTTCGGAGGCATCACGAATAGCCTCATTCCTTCCCCCGACACCGGGAGCGATATGGAAGGCTTTGCTTTCGCCCAAGGTCTCGGATTCCTTGGGGTGGTGCTCGCCATTTTCATTATCCCCATTGCCTTGTTTATTGGCTCCGGTATCCAGCACTTAGTGCTCATGGTTGTCGGGGGCAACAACAAGGGTTACATGGCCACCTTTAGAGCGGCTTGCTACTCCAGTGGTACCTCTTCTTTGGCCAGTTTGGTTCCTATCTGCGGCTCTTTCGTTGGGTTGTTTTGGGGAATCTTTCTCGCCATCGTCGGTTTAGCCGAACTGCAAAACATCTCCAAGGGCAAAGCGGCTCTTGCGGTGTTGCTCCCCGTTCTCCTCATTTGCATCTGTGCCGGAATCGGGTTTGCGCTTTTCGCCGGATCGATGGCTGCCATCATGGGTGCAGAGGGATAAGCTAGGGATTCATGCAGTGGGAAAAAGCGAGTCCGGAGACACGGTCTTTGGCCTGGCTTTGGGGTGGCGTGTTGGTCTTGTCCCTCGCCCTGCGACCGCTTTGGTTCATGCTCGCGCCCCTGGCGCGGGCATGTCCTCTTTACTCCTGGACCGGCATTCCCTGCCCCACCTGCGGGGGTACCCGATCCACGCTTTCCTTTCTCAAAGCCGACCTCCTGGGTGCGTTTACTTGGAATCCCATGGTTGCCATCCTGGGACTCATCTTCGTCGTTGGGGGGATTATCTTCCCCCTCTGGATTTTGGCCGGCGGCAAAGTCCCCAAGCTCCCGAACCCTCTACCCCTCAAGATCCGCTACCTTGCCGTAGCTCTGGTCGTCCTGAATTGGGTCTATCTGGTGATTCACGGGGTATAGAGCTCTGAAATCGCGATCCGGCGGAGGCGAGCCCAGACTGGATCGAAAAGGCCCCAAACGCCCCCAATTCGCGGTTATCGCACGCCGAGGAACCGTATAGAATAGAGCGCCTGACGCGGACAGCGTTCTTTGAGCTTTATCCCTCCGCTGGGGGCAGCCTTCCTAGCTACGCCGCCAATGTGCGAGCACCAACTTTACGTTTAAGGAATGATTTAAGATGAGCGATTACGTACCCGGACTGGCTGGCATTCCCGCTGCCGAGTCCTCTATTAGCTTTGTTGATGGCGAAAAGGGTGTCCTTGAATACCGAGGTATCAATGTCACCGAATTAGTGAAACACAGTACTTTCGAAGAGGTTTGCTACCTTCTTTTATGGGGCGCACTCCCGAACCAAGAAGAACTCGACATCTTTACCAAGGAACTCGCCGAGCGCCGCGATATTGAGCCCGAGATCTTGAAGCTGGCAGAGAGCATGCCTCGCCACGGGCATCCCATGAACGCGCTGCAGTCCCTAGTCTCGGCCTTGGGTACGCTATACCCCGCTCGCGATGTAGAGTCCCCGCGAGTCCAACGCGAAACCTCGCTTCGTCTTATTGCGCAGCTCCCAACGCTCATTGCCTTCTTGCACCGGCGCCGCCAGGAAGAGGACTTCATTCGGCCCCAGGCCGAGCTTTCCACCGCCGAAAACTTTCTCACCATGCTCCGGGGAAGCAAACCCGACCCCGTGGAAGTGAAGATCTTCGACGCAGCGCTGATTCTCCACGCCGATCACACGTTGAACGCTTCTACTTTTACCGCACGCGTTATCGGCTCGACCCTGTCCGACGGATTCAGCGTGATTGCCGGCGCTTTGGGAAGTCTCTTCGGTCGCCTTCACGGCGGCGCCAACGAAGCCGTTTTGAACATGCTTGATGACATGGAAAACGAAAAAGAAGTCCGCGCCAAAACCGAAGCGATGATTGCCGCCAAACAAAAGATCATGGGGGTTGGCCACCGGGTGTATCAGGTTAAAGACCCTCGCGCCTATCTTTTGCAAGAAATGGCCGAGAATCTCTTCGAGAAAATGGGCTCCTCGCCTCTCTACGAGCGGGCTAAAGT
>JABDJR010000410.1 GCA_013003415.1 Candidatus Eiseniibacteriota bacterium
GGTTAGAGACTTGGGAGTTGCGCTTGGGGACATGGAGCGTAGGCTTGAGGCCTTGCAGCTTGCCGCCGACAGGGAGAAGGATTCTCGGGTGGCCGGGAGAGCACGAACCGCAGCCGTCGAAATGCGAAAGATTGAAAATCAGTGGGATGCGCTTCAGAAGGAGCTGTCCAGCAAGTACGGCAACAGCCATCATGGGCTCACCTCCATTGAAGGCATTGCCTCCCAACTCGATGGCAACTCCGCCATTGTGGGCTGGCATGAAAGTTCAAGTACCGGCTTGGCGTGGGGCTATGTGCTTCGAGCAAAAGGTGGCGTAACCTGGATCCAGCTGGAGAACAGCGATCCTGCAGCTGGTAATCGCACGAAGGCGTTTCGTGAAGAGATGCATCGCGTCAGCAGTTGGCCCATGCGAGTCACCGAGACCGAGAAGGCGGACAAAGCGGGGGCCGATCTTTGGTCTTTCTTTGTGGAACCTTTGCTGCCCGAGCTTGCGAATGTCGAAAACCTCATTGTCATTCCCTCCGGATCTCTTTTGGGTATTCCCATTGAAGCATTGCAAAGCCCCACCGGCGAATACTTGAGCGACCGATTCGCGGTGTCCTATTCACCCTCGGCAACCGTGTACGCGCTTCTCGCCTCTCGAAAAAACGATTCCTCTGTCGACCCGGGAACAGCACTTCTGGTTGGTGATCCACCCTTCCGTGCTTCGCATGTTGAAGACATGCGGCAGAGTGATCTAGCGGCCTCGGCCGCAGACGTAGACGCGATTACGGATGAGGGCCTAGTGGGTCAGGCCGTCCTGCGTGGGGCCCTAGGAGGAAACCAGGGTGCCTTGTCCAAGCTTCCCCGGCTTCCCCGATCGCGCGACGAAATTATTGAGATTGCAAAGGCCTTCGAGAAACCCACCGTGCTTCTTGGCCCCGATGCCGCGGAGCAAAAGCTAAGCGACCTTGCTAGCCAGAACGCTCTTGCTAGTTATCAGACCATTCACTTGGCGACCCACGCTCTTGTGGATGAAGAGGCCCCAGAGCGATCGGCCCTCGTGCTTTCCCGAGTGGAACTACCCGACCCCATGGATGCTCTGGTTAAAGGCGATCGCATCTACGACGGCATGGTGACCATTTCCGAAATCAGTCGGGAATGGAACCTCAGTGCCGACTTGGTTACCCTAAGTGGCTGCCAAACCGCGCTGGGACGAGAGTCTGGGGGCGAAGGCTACATCGGTTTTGCTCAAGCCTTTCTTCAGGCGGGAGCCCAAAGTCTTTTGGTAAGCTTGTGGAAAGTCGATGATCTAGCTACCGCCAAGTTAATGTCTCGCTTCTACCAAAACTTGGCTGAAGGAGAGCGGGGAGCCATGACAAAACAGAAGGCGCTTCAAGAAGCGAAATCATGGTTGCGAAACTATGAAGACACATCGGGTGCAAAACCCTTTCAGCATCCTGCCTATTGGGCTGGGTTTGTGCTCATGGGGAACGCGAACTAGGTGACCAGCGTATCCCTCGACCCTTCCGTCGACGGCAAAGTTCAGGTTGGTCTGGCCTGGTTTGGTGGCCTCAGTGCCGAAGAGTCGAATCCCCACTGGCACGAAATGGAAGCCCTGGCTGAAACCATGCGCCGCGTGCACGGGGGAAAGAAGCCTTCGGAGATCCCCGGCCTAGAACCTGCACGCCGTTTATATCGCACCTTTGGTGTCGATCCCACACGCACTCGCCCTTCAAGTGAGGGCCTCCTTCGTCGGGTTCTTCAAGAGAAAGATCTTTACCGCGTCAATCGCTTGGTCGACGCGGTGAATTGGGCGTCGCTCGCGCTGTTGCTTCCCATTGGTCTTTATGATTTGGACAAGGCCATGGGCTCCTTCACCATTCGCCAAGGTCTTGAAGGGGAAAGCTATGAGGGGATCCGCCGGGGTGAGATCAACTTGTCCGGGAAGCTCGTTATTGCGGATGAAGTTGGCGCCTGTGGTTCCCCCACTGCAGACTCTCTCCGAACCAGCATCGATGATGGGACCCATCACGCGGTAGCCATGATCCTAACCCCAGCTGATTTCTCTCGGATTTCCTTGGAGGAAGGCTTGGTTCGGATGAGCGAACAGATCGTGCATTGGTGCGGCGGCGAGGTTCTGGGAAACTTCATTCTCGCCTAAGGCGTCCACTCGAACACATGTGTCCAACCTCGGTCACAGGAATGCCAAAACCCATCACTCTTCCCGCCAGACTTAGCCGCAAACGCTACCGTTCACAGCTAACGTTCTCGGAACGATCTATGCATGCGTAAGGCGTGAGCGGTTCTTGAAAGGGTTTCAGGAATCTGATGGTTAGTACGAAGAGTCGGCGGTCCGACTCAGAATGCCTCCCGTCATGCGTTGTCTGCCCAATTCTTGTTGGGCCTAAGTCAGGAGAAATCCGACATTTTTGCTAGACAAGCAGTGAAGAAAAATATCCGGAGTCGGATAGCTAGCTGTTCCCCCGTCTAGAACATCGCGTA
>JABDJR010000443.1 GCA_013003415.1 Candidatus Eiseniibacteriota bacterium
CCACGGCTCCTGCTTCTAAGGCAGCCTCGGCGACTCCCGGCTTCGAGGTATCGATCGAGAGTGGCACACCGAGGGAGCTCAACTCTCGAATAAGAGGTACAACCCGGCGCCGCTCTTCCGGTTCGGAAATACCCTCGGATCCGGGACGCGTGCTTTCGCCACCGATGTCGATGAGGTCGGCACCTTCCGCCACCATGGCTTCGGCGCGCTTGCATGCGGCGGAGAGGCTGTCGTGGTGGCCACCGTCGTAGAAAGAGTCGGGGGTGACGTTGAGGATCCCCATAAGCAAAGACCGGGAGACATCCATCTCCCGGTCTTTCATCTTCCAAAACTTGTTCAAGGCGACTCCGACTAAGCGGGCCCCGGATTCAGATCCGGAGAAGACATAGGCGGAACGGGCTCGCCGCCACCGGTTGGACTAGGATCGGGGAGATCGTCGTCGTCAAAGTCGGTGGGCGGGAAGGGATCGAGTTCTTCGCCGTTCATGAGCTTGTCGATCTCTTTGGAGTCGAGAATCTCGCGCTCCAAGAGGGCCTTTGCAATGCTGTGTAGCTTGTCTTCGTTCTCACGCAACAGGTTAAAGGCGGTTGTGTTCGAGTCTTCCACCAGCTTCCGAATTTCCGAGTCGATCTTCTGATGCGTCTCGTCGGAATACTCTTTGGTATGGCCGATTTCGCGGCCCAAGAAGACACTGCCTTCCTCTTTACCGTAGCTCAGCGGTCCGAGCTCTTCGCTCATGCCCCACTGGCAAACCATCTTGCGAGCCAAGCCCGTGGCCTGCTCAATGTCGTTACCGGCGCCGGTGGTGATCTCATTGAAGATCACCTGCTCGGCGGCGCGACCACCCATCATGCGAGCCAGCACGCCAATGCAGTACTCGCGGGAGTAGGTGTAACGCTCATCCATGGGCAGGAAGTGAGTGACGCCAAGGGCGCGACCCCGCGGAATGATCGTGACCTTGTGAATGGGATCGGAACCCGGAGTGAGCCAACCCACAATGGTGTGACCCGCTTCGTGGTACGCGGTGATCTTTTTCTCTTCTTCGTTGATGACGCGGCTTTTGCGCTCGGCGCCCATCATGACCTTATCTTTAGCGTCTTCAAAGTCGCGCATGGTGACCCGGCGATGACCGTGACGGGCGGCTAGCAAGGCAGCCTCGTTCACCATGTTGGCGATGTCGGCACCCACCATACCGGGGGTACCGCGAGCCAAGACCTGAAGATCGACATCGGCAGCCAGGGGAATCTTCCGAGTGTGCACCCGAAGAATACCTTCGCGACCCTTCACGTCGGGGGCGTCGACCACGATCTGGCGGTCGAAGCGACCGGGACGAAGGAGTGCCGGATCTAATACGTCGGGACGGTTGGTCGCCGCGATCAGAATGACGCCTTCGTTCGATTCAAAACCATCCATCTCCACCAGGAGCTGGTTCAAAGTCTGCTCACGCTCATCGTGACCACCGCCCAAGCCGGCGCCACGGTGACGACCCACGGCATCGATCTCGTCGATGAACATGATGCAAGGCGCGTTGCGCTTTCCTTGCTCAAACAAATCACGCACACGGGAAGCACCCACCCCGACGAACATCTCGACGAAGTCGGAACCCGACATGCTAAAGAACGGAACACCCGCTTCACCGGCCACCGCTTTTGCAAGCAGGGTCTTACCGGTACCGGGAGGGCCCAACAAGAGTGCGCCCTTAGGAATGCGTCCACCCAGGGTTTGGAACTTCTTGGGGTCTTTCAAAAACTCGATGATCTCTTGCAGCTCTTCTTTGGCCTCGTCGGCACCCGCCACATCGCGGAAGGTGACCTTGGGCTTGTTCTCGACCATGAGCTTGGCTTTGCTCTTTCCGAAACGCATGGCCGAAGAGCCTCCGGACTGCATTTGCCGGATAAAGAACAGCCAGAAACCGATGATGAGGAGGATGGGAAGATAGGACAGCATGAGATGGAACCAGTTGGTTCGGCGGGGAGCGCCATCGATCACCGCCTCAGGGTTCTTCTCACGGATTTCTTTCCAAAGATCGTTGCTTTCGCCGGGAAGGTTCACGATGAAGCGCTTTACGCTTTCATTGCGATTGCCGTTGGCCACCAAAATGGGCTGGCGGAGTTCACCGCGAGCTTCGAGGTTGCCAATGGCGACCTCTTCAATATTGCCCTCGAGCACTTCGGCATAAAACTGGGAGAACTCAAGCTTCCGCTCTTCGGGTCGGCTGAGTTGATACACGTTCACGGCAAGCAACACCAAGACCGTCATCATGAGCCAGAAGGCAAGAGTCTTCAGAGGACGCGGGGCCATCATGTTCGGTGGCTTCTTGTCCCCATTATTGTTTCCGGGAGGTCGACCCCGATCGTCTCCGCCATTCATGCGCGCATGGACAGAGGGGATTTCAGGGAAGGCTTTCTTTTGATTGGGCTTAGAAAACC
>JABDJR010000550.1 GCA_013003415.1 Candidatus Eiseniibacteriota bacterium
ATCCATGAACGGCGAAGCTGCGTCCGAACCTTCGGCCCGCCGCCTCCTGAACGACTGGTTGGGAGTGAGCTATACCTGCGGCACTGTGCGCGATGCGAACTGCCCTAGCGGGACGGTGATCGACGAAGTCGCCTGCATCGAACTTGCGCCATCGGGTGGTGACTTTCCCGGAAACGATGATGCCGTGGTCCTGGTGGGGAATGGTTGTCCGAATCTCCGGTCCTTCGATGTGCTCAACACGCAGTCAGGTTCGGGAGGAAGCCTTGCCGGAAACGAGCTTTATCGCGGACCTTTAAAAGGCGATGTGCCGTACCACTCCATCTCCAACCAAATGACGCAGGGTCCCTTCTATAAATCTGTACTCGATGGAGCTTCCGTTCATTATCGCCGCGATGAGCTAACTTGTAGCGACCCGGCACCGGTCGAAGATCGGCTAACCCGCGTACTCAACTGGTTTGGATACGGCTCCCCTCAGATCTGTGAAGATCCTCTTGCCGCCCTCGATGTTGATTTAGGTTACGAGCCTGAGGAAGCCGCCCAGCCCACACTTTCCGCCTTCTCACCGAGCCCACTCAGGGCGGCTGGGATAGGGGCTTTCCACACGTCTCTCGAGGCTCCAGCCCTCGCGGCCATCCAGATTTTTGACCTGCAAGGACGCCTCATCAAAGAGGTCCACAAAGGGCTTCTGGAGGCCGGAAACCACCGCTGGAGCTGGAATGGGGGAGATGAGAGGGGCAAAAGGGTAGCTCAAGGGGTCTATTTCATCCGATTCCACACCTCCCGGGCCGACCTCACCGAGCGTCTGGTCGTCCTAAATTAGGCCCGTTCGGCAGTCACGGACCTCCTGAAACCGGCGTAAGCCCTATAAGTAGGCCTTCTCCAAGGGTGCCCGAAGGGCTCGTAGAATGACTAGCCCCCGGCAGATTTGGTGTGTATACTATTTGCAGCGCGGGAAACCGCCCCTTTCAATGGTGCTGGAAGGGTCGAAAATACGTCTTTTATAGTGAAGAATTCCAGGGGTTGGAACATCCGTTTCAGGCCCTATTTTTATGGTCTGAAACCTCTTAAAACTGGGTATTTTGTCGGCGCGGGAAAGCGTCCAACTGGCTGTCAGAAGCCTACTTGAGTGGGGCTTGACACCCAAATGGGTGCTTGATAGCTTATTCCGCCTTACCGGAGGCAACCTCACAAGGCGGACACGCCTGTGCCGACTCGAAAGGAGTTCCCATTAATGAAGGTGACAGCGTGGAGTCGGCGTGTAGGTTATTGCAGCCTACTCCTGATCGCCCTTCTTTGGAGCTGCCGGCGTGAAAACCCGAGCAACTTCGATCCTAATCTTCCTCCCGAAACATTTATTTCCGGCGCGCCTGCCGAGAGTACGTTGGCTTTTTACCAGGTCCAACTGTATTGGAACGGTGTTGATCCCGACGGCATTATCGATCATTTCGAGTACGCCGTTACGGACAGTAACCTCACCCCAGGCGAGTTGACCCCAGATTTTTCCGGGTACTTCAGTACCAATCGCACCGATAGTTTGTTCAAACTTACGGCTAACAACCCTCAAATTCTTGGTCACCGGTTTTATGTTCGAGCCGTTGATAACGAAGGCAAAGTGGACCCAACACCGGCCTGGACCTACTTCATTGCCCACGACTTCAACTTCCCGCAGGTAGTTTTTAATACTGCCGACGGTCGTTGGATCGATAGTGCGGGTGAAGAGAACACGGTTGAGATCACATCCACCGACCAGTTTGTGCCAACCGATACCGTCGGTATTGGGGGAGCCGTAGAATACACCTGGACCGGTTTTGATGCTGACGTTGGCGGAGAAGTTCTTGGCTTCGAGTTCCGCCCCGGCACCGAGACAGAGTTCCGGGGAGGTACCCTTGCCGATACGGCCTATGCCGAGTCCTATCAAATCGACTTTTCCGGTCGCCGATCCCTGTTTGTTCGAGCCATCGACGATGCAGGTGCCAAAACCTTGCCCATCGCAGTTCGCAGCGTTGTTGTGAACTTCAGCCCGGTCACCTGGATCGCCGATCCTCTGAGCGGCGGCGCCCCGGCAAGGGCACGGGTCTTTACGGAAAGCTCGGGTCAGGTTTACCCCAGCGGGACCACGCTTGCGAACGGCTTTAGGTCCGTCAATTTTGCCTATACCGGCTTCGATGATCTTCGCGATCAAGGGAACAGCCCCGAGGATCCGGGCGTCATTGGGTTTGAGTTCCGTAGGCTAAAGAATGGTGGAGGGCCCGCCTTCCAGTCCATTCCGGCCTGGGAACCGTTCCCCGAAATCAACATCTTTAATCAGCAGGCCACCCAAGCTCTCACATCCGGTGACTATCTATTCCTGATTCGTTCCGAAGATGAACTTGGTCGTAAGGGAAGACCAGATACGGTTGCCGTGAATGTAAACTACCCGCCGTTTTTCACGAATGCTTCCTACTTCGATGAGTTTGGAACCGAAAACAACTTGTGGAACCCTGGCGGAGACTTGGTTGAAGTCGATATCAATGTTGAAGACGGTGTCGCTGGACCGCTTCAAGTGAATGTTTTGGCTTCCGATGAACACAGCGCTGACAACCCCGACCCGCTTGAGGTCACTAATCCTGTAGTCGAAGACGAGGTTGGAGTCGTCATCGAATATCGGGTTCGTATCAATGGGTCTCCTGGCGGTTTCCAAGCCGTCCCGGCGGGCTCGCCCTATGAAATCTTCCTTGAGGTCACAACCGACCCCGCAGAAGATCGCAAAGTTCGACCCGGGGAGTTCAACTTCCTGGTGCTCGAGGCCAAAGATGACGGTGGCCGGATCACTACCCAAACCGTCCAGTTCCGCGTGAACCTAATTGAGTGAGGAAACCATGCGTCTATCAACAAGCAAACTGTTCACGCTGCCTCTTTTCTTATTAACGATTGTCGGGCTCATGGCTTTTTCCGGGTGCGGAAGTAGCGAGAGCACGGGAACCAAAGTCGACAACATCCGGCCCTTCATCCGTATTACGGGAGGCCCCCCCGAGGGTCAGCGGGATAGCTATACCGCCCGTATTTGGTGGACGGGCTGGGATGACGATGGAATCGTAGAGCACTACGAATACGCTCTCGATCCTCCGGAAGCCTTCTCGGTTGATGAGATCAACCTCCCCGACGAATTTGTCAAAATGGGAACGCTTAATCTGACCACTATTCGTGGCCCCGAAGACAAAACGGATACGTTGCGCTACGAGAGGGTCGACGATCCTTCGTTGTTCTTTGAGTACGTTCAGACCCGCGACTTTAGCCGGTCTTTTGCCTTCGAAACCCCCATCGCCGATTCAACCAGTCAGGGTAGTTCCCGAGTTCCTTCGGGTCGTTATTCGGGCA
>JABDJR010000031.1 GCA_013003415.1 Candidatus Eiseniibacteriota bacterium
CTCTTGGAGCCACCGAGGCCCACACGAGCCTCATGGCGGACTACGAAGGCGGCAGTCTCCGTTACGGTGATCTAAAAGGGGCGGTATCCGAAACCGTTTTGAGTTTTGTTCACCGCTTTCAAGAAAGAAAAGCCGACTTCACCGAAGACCGAGTCCGTGAAATCTTAGTCGAAGGCGCGGCCAAGATTCGTCCCTACGCCCAAAAGAAAATCAAAGATGTGCGTGAGCGCATTGGATTGCCGGATCTTTCATGAAAAAGTTTTGTTTGGCTGCGCTGATGCTTGTCTTGGGACTGGGAACGGTTGCTTGCGAACAAGGAGCAGGGGAGGGCGGTCCCGTCGCGTGGAGCGCCGAAACACGCCCCTACCTCGACCATGCCACCAAGGTTGCCAACTACCTCGTGAGTGTTTCTGAAGCGAACGGCCTCACTGCGGAAGTCGCCTTTTCTCCGGGAGGCACGCGGAGCTGGGTTCCTGAAGGGGCAGAACTGGGAGCGGGTCTCGATCTTGCGGAAGGGCAAGCGGGGATCACCTTGTTCTTGTTGGAGCTATACCGAGTCACCCAAGACGAGGCCCACCGCGCTCAGGCCGTTTATGCCGCCAACAGTTTGCTTGCGTCCTGCGAGGAAGACCTGAAAGCGGAGGAGCCCACCCTAGGGACGGGGCTTTACGATGGCATAGCAGGCATTGGTTTTGTGCTCCACCGTGCGTCTGAAGTTTTGGGAGAAAGTCGTTTTCGAGAAGCGGCCGCGAGCTGTGCCCAGGCGATTGAAGAACGACTCACCTCCCGTGCGGGAATGGCAACCTGGGGAACTGAAAACGGTCTCTACTCGGGCGACGCCGGCTCGGGGCTCTACCTGTTGTATGCGGCCAAAAAGATGGGTCGACGCGAAGCGCTTGAGCCCCTCCGAGAAGTTGGAAATCGTTACTTAGAGATCGGTCGTCTCGATTGGAAGAGCGGTGCTCTCTATTGGACGGTCAGCGACCGCGACGGAATGATCTTTCCGAACTTCTCGCGCGGCAACGCAGGCATCGGCTACTTCTTAATCGACCTCTATAAACACACAGAAGATGACCAGTATCTGAGTCTGGCCTCCGCGGGAGCCGAGTATTTAAAAGCTATTGCGCAGGCAAAGCGAGGGGAGTCTTTCTTGCTTCCCTATGGCATGTCGAAACGCGATTGGCGGAATCGCTACGAGTTGGGGTGGGCCGATGGCATCATTGGTTCGTCGCGCTTTTTTTATCACCTTGCCTACACCACCGGCGATCCTCAGTGGACCGAGATTTTGGATCAATGCATTGCGTCGGTTTCAAGTTCAGAACCTGACTCCACCTGGAGCCTTCGGGATGGTAAAGGTTCGGTCGCTCAATTTTGGGTCCAGCTTTATCAGAATCTCAATGATCAGAAATATATGGATCTAGCCCAACCCATGTTGGAAGCTTTAGTCGGAGAGGCCAAGATCAGCGAGGCCACCGTTTCCCCGACCCAAATGTCATGGTCGGTTCCGGATACCGAAAACCCAGAACGCGCGACGACCCCCCTGGGTTACCTAAATGGGGCGGCGGGAATGGGTTTGCTCATGCTTCAAATGGATGCTGCGTTACAATCCCACAAGTGGCCTCTTGTCTTACCCGATGATCCGTTCGGTCCTTTCGAAGAGTTTTGATCGAAGATTTCGTGCCCCCTTCGATTTGTGTCCTCGAGGATGATTTCTCATGGCTGAACTAAAGGCCTCACAACGCCTCAAGAAACAGCTCGGCCTACTCGATGTGTATGCCATTGCTACGGGTTCGACCCTAAGCGCGGGTTTCTTTCTCCTGCCTGGATTGGCTGCGGTGCAGGCAGGCCCAGCGATCATCCTTGCTTACGCTCTAGCCATTATTCCTTTGCTCCCGGCGTTGGCGTGCAAAGCTGAGCTTGGAACGGCAATGCCTCGCGCCGGCGGTGTTTATTTCTATCTCGATCGAACCATGGGACCGGCCATTGGCACGATTGGCGGTTTTGGAACCTGGCTGGTCTTGGTTCTAAAGGTCTCCTTCGCCTTGGTGGGACTTGGCGCCTACCTGCATCTATTCTTGCCCAACGTTCCCCTGACACCCATCGTGGTTGGCATTGCCCTTTTGCTTGGTGTCTTGAATTTATTGGGTTCGAAGAGCGCGGGCGGGTTTCAGGTGTTCTTGGTGGTCGGGCTGCTTTCGATTCTGGCGGCATTTATTGTGGCCGGAGCCACTCGGATTGAAACGGCCCCTTTCGAGAATTTCTTCGAAGAGGGCATCGATTCAATCTTTTCTACCGCCGGGTTTGTTTACATTAGCTACATTGGAATCACCAAAGTGGCGAGCCTTTCCGAAGAAGTGAAAGACCCTGAGAAGAACCTGCCCAAGGGTATCTTTTTGGCCATGATCACGGCGGTGGTTGTGTACGTGTTGGGCACAACCGTTATGGTGATGGTAGTCCCCATGGACCAGCTCAAAGGCGACTACACCCCGGTGGCGACCACGGCTCAAATCATTCTCGGCGATTGGGGCGTCTACGTTGTGGTGGTGGCGGCTCTGCTGGCGTTTACTTCCGTCGCGAACGCGGGAATTCTAAGCGCCTCGCGATACCCCCTGGCCATGAGTCGGGATCACCTTATTCCGCGGGCGTTTGCCAAGCTTGGGTTTCGAAACAACCCCACCACCTCGGTTACGGTCACCGTCGCTCTCATTATTGCGTTTCTCATCACCATCGACCCGATCAAGATTGCCAAACTCGCAAGCTCCTTTCAGCTCGTGATGTTTGCCATGGTTTGTTTTGCCGTACTGGTCATGCGAGAGAGCGGCATTGAATCTTACGATCCGGCCTACAAGGCGCCCTGGTACCCCTG
>JABDJR010000293.1 GCA_013003415.1 Candidatus Eiseniibacteriota bacterium
GAAGAAAAATCTCCTGGTATTCGGGGATGATTTTATTCCCGAGACGATAAGGATCGCCCTCCGCAAAAGTAGGAAGAGCAAAGCTGACGCAAAGAGCCAGAGTAAGAAGAAGTGGGACGCGCATGGAATTTCTCCGAGGTTTTAGCTTAGGGGAGAAGGAACAGGAACACAGTATCGGGAGTGCATTCTGAGCACAAGTCAACTTGTGCTCAGCGATCCGTTAAACGACTGTTATGCAACGTTTTGGAGCCTAGTTGGAAGCTAAATCTGGCGTCCCAAAAGAATGCCGAGGTAGGCCAAAGTTACTCCCAATGCGACTTGCAGTACCACATTGCCAAGTGCGCCGAAGAGGTTTCCTTGTTCTGCAAGATGCCCGGTCTGATAGGCGAATGTTGAAAAAGTTGTAAACGATCCCAGGAAACCGACCAGAAAAATCTGACGAACCGTATCGCTGCTTGCAAGACGAGTTGCAAAGAGCGCGTAAAGGAAGCCAAAGATAAAACAACCGAGAAGGTTTACACTCAGCGTCCCGATTGGGATTTCAAAGAATCGAATGTTTTTTTGATTCTGCCATCGATCGAGATAGACGGACAAAGCGTAGCGCGAGAGTGTGCCACATGCCCCGGCAAAGGCTATTAGAACCAAGCGCTGCCACATTGTTTACCTCGTTGGTGTCGATAACAAATATCAGATGGGGATGAGTTAGACGAGTTTTTCACGAACCCCTGGCGCTATCAAGTCAGGATCCGCTCGCACGTCCCACCGCCTACAGCTCCGGGAGAATGACATGAAACGCTATCGGCGTTTACGCGATCACGGGATGGATCGACGTATTTGTATTCACGGACACTTTTATCAGCCTCCACGCGAAAACCCCTGGTTGGGTTCGGTTGAATTTCAAGCGTCCGCAGTGACTCACCACGATTGGAATGAGCGGATTACTTCCGAGGCCTATTGGCCGAACGGTGCGGCGCGTATCTACAACGATGATATGAGTCAGGCTCAAGTGGTGAACAACTACGCGCACATGAGTTTTAATTTTGGCCCCACGCTTTTGAGTTGGATGGCCACCGAAGCGCGTCCATGTTATGAGCTCATTCTTGAGGCAGATCGGATTAGTCGGCGACTGTTTGACGGTCATGGGTCAGCCATGGCTCAAGCCTACAATCACATGATCATGCCCCTGGCCAATTCACGCGATAAGTTTACCCAAATCTATTGGGGCATTCGCGATTTTGAATATCGATTTGGCCGGTCGCCGCGTGGCATGTGGTTGGGTGAGACCGCAGTCGACCTTGAAACTCTGGACATCATGGCCTCGCAGGGCATTCAGTTTACGGTGTTAGCTCCGGGACAGGCGGCGCGGGTTCGTCCACTAAACCAACCTCTGTGGCGCGAGCTTAAAGGCACCGGAATCGATCCGCGTCAGCCCTATGTGCAAAAACTTCCATCGGGTCGCAACATCACGATCTTCTTTTATGACGGGCCTCTGTCTCAGGGGGTGGCTTTTGAGAGTCTACTGAATCGTGGAGAGACTTTCGCTCATCGCCTCATGGAGGGCTTCACCGAGTCGAGTCTCCCTCAACTAACTCATATTGCAACCGATGGCGAGACCTACGGACACCACCACCGTTTTGGCGAGATGGCCTTGGCGCGAGCCCTCTGGTACCTGGAAGAGCAGGGCCTCACTTCGGTATCGAACTACAGCCAGTTCATGGATCTTTACCCTCCCACCCATGCGGTTGAGATTCGGGAAGACTCTTCTTGGAGCTGTTTCCATGGGGTGGAGCGCTGGCGGAGCGATTGCGGATGCCAAACCGGTGGTGATCCCCACTGGAATCAAGCGTGGCGGGAGCCACTTCGCGAGGCTCTCGACTGGCTCCGAGATCACATGGCGGCCATGTTTGAGGCCGATCGTGAAGGTTGGTTCGAAGATCCGTGGCGAGCACGCAACGATTTCATTGAAGTGATTCTGGAAGAAGTGACCCCTCTGGGATTCATGCGTGACCAAGAAAAGCGCGACCTCAGCGATCAGGAACGCGAGCAGGCACTAAAGGCTTTAGAGGCGCAGCGCCTAGCCATGTTTATGTTTACGAGCTGCGGTTGGTTCTTCAACGACCTCGACGGAATCGAAACCCACCAGATTCTGCTGTATGCGGCGCGAGCCATTGAGCTTGCCGAAGAAGTGTATGGCGTTTCGTTAGAAGAGGAGTTTCTGGAACGTTTAGAACGAGCCCAAAGCAATGTAGAGACGGCAGGTTCCGGTCGGGAGATCTACACGCGGGTGGTTCACGAAGCCCGCGTCACCGCAATCGATCTTGCCCGCCACGGCGGCTTTGCTCTCGATGCGGATCAGTATCGATCCCTGGAGTTTCCCACCGAGGCGATCCGAATTCGAGACGACGATGTCAGTCACGGGGACGCCGGGAAACTTTGGCTGGGAAGAATCGAAGTCATTTCCAGGCTCACAGGGGAGACC
>JABDJR010000588.1 GCA_013003415.1 Candidatus Eiseniibacteriota bacterium
TGCCACGGTCCTCAGGATCGCCAAAAACGTAACCCGCGCTCGAAGCCTTACCGCCCGCACGAAGAGCGTCTCTAAAGAACTCCTGCTGGTACTCCAATAACTCCCCGCGAAGCCGTCTCCCGGCTTCCAAAGTAGATAGGGTGGTGATGAATTGGTTGTCGATCGCGAAGGGAAACGTGAGGTCCCCGTGAATAGACTCCTGCACATGACCTCGGGCACTGGCCTGCTCAAACAAAATGCCGATACAGCCGTTCCCGTCGGGGTAGGTCGAACCCTTTCCGTAGTAGTAGTCGTCGAAGCTTTCTTCCGAGTAGTACAAACGTTTCTTTTCATCGAAAGCTTCCGCATGAAAGGCGGCTATCTGCTCCGTGAGCCGAACGTTCTTAGTTGGGGTTAACGGGTTCTTTCGACTCGGAACGCCGGGCTGGAAAAAGTAGGTGGAGTTGGTTCCCATCTCGTGAAAGTCGGTGAGGATGTTGGGTTTCCACCGGTGATAGGTTTCGATGCGCGCCCGCGACTCGGGGTGAGTTAGCAAGAGCCAATCGCGATTCAGATCGAACCAGTAGTGATTCGTCCGACCTCCCGGCCACATCTCGTTGTGTTCTCGGTTATCTGAGGCCGGGTTTAAGACCATGCCTCGGTACATGTTGACCCATTGGGCAAAGCGATTGAATCCGTCCGGGTTGAGACAGGGGTCGATTAGGATCACAGAGTTTTCGAGGAGGTCGTCCATGGCTGCCCCCCGACCGGCTGCTAAGTGATAAGCCGCGAGCAAAGCGGCGTTCCCGCCACTCGCCTCGTTCCCATGAACGCTATAGCAGAGCCAAATCACCGCCGGCATGGAGTCGACGCTCCGATTGGAGTCGCCGCTGCTTAGCGCGACATGGTCTTCTCGAATGGAATCGATGTTGTTCAGATTCTCGGGAGAAGAAACCGTGAGTAGCAAGATGGGGCGTTTCTCGTGGGAGTAACCCGTCGTTTCAATATGAACGCGATCAGAAGCTTCCGCCACCGCATGCATGTACTGCACAAGCTTGTCGTGGGAGACATGCCACTCGCCAACCTCATGACCGATAATATCCGCAGGTTTGGGGATATTGGGATCGTAAGAAACCCCAGCGGGCAGGTAGTCTTCTAGGGTTGGAGTTGCGCTGAGGGGGGTCGTGAATAGGGCGGCAAGTAAGAGACCAAGTAGAATACGCATCGGAAAAAAGTACCACAAACCAAGGATGAATCGAAATGTCGGCGCTTTCAGAAAGCCCTAGGATTTCCCAAACCAAAGCTTTTCTCATGTCGCTTCAGGACACCATTTGCGAAGCCATAGAAACACGAGATCCAGGCCATCATTTCGACCGGCGAGAGCTTTCCGGGGAACGGGGCGGTTTGGCCCGTCCCAGGGTGTTTAGAGGGCATCACATTGAAGGCGGTGCGGTGAATTTCTCTCACAGTACCGGAGCGTCGTTGCCACCGGCGGCGACGGTGCGACGCCCGGAGCTGGTGGGGAAGGGTTTTGCCGCCACCTCCTTATCTCTCATTTTTCACCCTCGAAACCCCTACGCGCCGACCACGCACATGAACTACCGCTTTTTCGAAGCCGGGGAAGGGGACGATGCGGTGTGGTGGTTTGGGGGTGGTTTCGAGCTCACCCCTTACTACGGCTTTGAAGAAGATGCGCGGCATTGGCACCAGGCGGCCAAAAAGGCTTGCGACCCCTTCGACCCCAATCGCTACGCCACCTTCAAAAAGAATTGCGACGAGTATTTCTTCTTACCCCATCGCAAAGAAGCCCGCGGTATCGGTGGCATCTTCTTTGACGATTTTCACGACCAAACCTTTGATCGCAGCTTTGCCTTTTGGAGTGGCGCCGCCGAACAGTTTCTTCCCGCCTATTTACCCATCTTAGATCGGCGGATGAACACAGCCTTCACGGATCGGGAACGCGACTTCCAGCTTTATCGCCGTGGACGCTATGTGGAGTTCAACTTGGTCTATGATCGGGGAACACGCTACGGGCTGCAAGCGGGTGGGCGCACCGAATCGATCTTGGCATCGCTGCCCCCCAAAGTGCATTGGCACTATGACTGGCACCCCGAACTCGGCTCACCCGAAGAAACTTTGTACCGGGACTTTCTTCCGCCCCGTGATTGGTGCGAAGTTTAAAGCCCCTCGGCTTCAAAAGGACCGCGTCACACCACAGGCGGCATTGCGCGAGAGAACCTGCTAGGGCTGCGTTTGCAGAACATGGTTCAGCCACACCCCAATGTCGTCAATCTGCTCCAGCACCACCTGATGTTCCATAGGGTAGGACTTGAAGGTGACGTCGTATCCCAACGACTCAAGCGTGTGCTGGGCGTGCTGGCCTCCCAGGATGGGAACCATGGGATCGTGTTCGCCGTGGTTGATGAGGATGGGGGTGCTGGCGTTCACCTCCGCGCGCTCGGTTTCGAGGTGTTCGTGGAGAACCAAGTAGGTTGAAAGGGCCATGATGCCGGCCAGCTTTTTGGGATGGCGTAGTCCTTCGTACAAAGCGATGGCACCGCCTTGAGAGAACCCGGCCAGCACAATCTTTTCGGCGGGAATGCCTCGTTCTTCTTCTCGCTCGATTAGGGCTCGGGTTTGCTCGGCGGAACGTTGGATCCCTTCAACATCGTTCCGTTGGGCGAGATCGGCATTGGTGATGTCATACCAAGCCGGCATGACCATGCCTCCATTGATGGTGACGGGAATGGACGGAGCATGGGGAAAGACGTAGCGCACGTTGGGCGTCTTCAGCATGGGAACAATGGATTCAAAGTCGTGGCCGCTGGCACCTAAACCGTGGAGCCAAATCACCGAGGCGGCTATGTCTGATCCGGTTTCAACTTCTACGGTGGCAAGAAGATCACTCATGAGGTGGCAATGTCCTTAGGGGTTTCAAGCGAACTAGTTGGCTATGGGTTGCGAAAGTGCTCTATGCTTAAGCGATGGCAACTCTCGATCTCGACAACTTTGATTCTGTGCGTGCGCATCTCAGAAAGCAACTACAAGATGCGCTTCCGGGAACCGCAGCCCATCTCCGCATGGCCCCCACACCGCGCCCAGGCTGGAAGCCCGGGGAGATCCCGGGAGAGGCCCGAGAAGCCGCGGGTCTTCTCCTGATCTACCCCGAAGCTCAGCCTAAGGTTGTTTTGACGGTGCGTTCCCATGAATTGCCGACTCACAAAGGGCAGGTCTCTTTGCCCGGAGGCATGGCAGAAGATGGCGAGACTCTTGAAGAGACCGCACTTCGAGAAGCTCAAGAGGAAGCCGGAATCGATACGCATCTCGTTCATGTGGAAGGCAGACTCACGCCACTCTATATTCCGGTCAGCAAGTTTGTGCTGCATCCCTTTGTGGGTTTCTCGGAAGAGCCGCCGGAACTGGTGGCCGAAGAGCGTGAGGTATCGAGAATTCTGGAAGTGCCCCTGAGCACCTTTACTCAAGCCGAGTATCGCGCCTACGAGAAACGAGACATCTTGGGGATGTCCCGCACCGTTCCCTACTTTGCGATTGAGGGCGAAAAACTTTGGGGTGCTACCGCCATGGTGATGGCGGAACTCTTGTGGCTTCTGGGAGCGCCGCCGCCTCCGCCCAGAGCGCGTTAGCTCACTACGCCGAGTTTCTTTCCCACCTTGGTAAACGAAGCCACCGCGTGTTCCATGTGCTCCTGGGTGTGCGCGGCCGAAAGCTGCACCCGAATCCGGGCTTGGCCTCGAGGCACCACCGGAAAACTAAACCCAATCACGTAGATACCCTCGTCGAGTAAGTCGTTGGCCATCTGGGCTGCGAGTTTGGCATCGCCAAGCATCACGGGAATAATGGGAGTCTCGCCCGGGACCAAATCAAACCCGGCCGCCTCCATGTGGGTGCGGAAATATTTCGCATTGGCTTCGAGTTTATCGCGACGCTCCGTAGACTCGGAGAGCATTTTCACCACTTCCAAACTGCCGTACACAATCGCAGGAGGTACCGCGTTTGAAAACAAGTAGGGACGCGCGCGGTTTCGGAGCATTTCAATCACTTCCTTAGGGCCGGCAATAATGCCGCCCGCAGCGCCTCCCAGGGCTTTCCCCATGGTGGTGGTAATGATGTCGATCTCATCGATCACCCCAAAATGCTCGTGCACGCCGCGCCCGGTCTTCCCAAGGAAGCCGCTGGAGTGGCATTCGTCCGTAATCACCACGGCACCAAACTCCTTGGCCAGGGCAGCGATCTTATCGAGGGGGGCCATGATCCCGTCCATAGAAAAAACCGAGTCGGTAACGATGGCAATGTTTCTTGCTTTGTCCTTCCACTCCGTCAGTTTCGCGCGTAAGTCTTCCATGTCCGCGTTCGCGTAGATCTGACGCTGCGCTTTGCAAAGACGAATGCCATCGATCAGGCTCGCGTGAATCAAGCGGTCGCTAATGATCACGTCTTCCTTTTCGAACAACACTTCAAACACGGCCGCATTGGCATCGAAGCAAGAGTTGAACAAGATGGCCGACTCTTTCCCCAGGAAAGCCGCCATGCGTTCTTCCAGTTCGGTGTGGGCGTCTTGAGTGCCACAAATAAAGCGCACTGAACTCATGCCGAAACCACGTTCGTCGAG
>JABDJR010000002.1 GCA_013003415.1 Candidatus Eiseniibacteriota bacterium
ACCTTGATGAACGCAAACCAACGAGACCCTCAAACAAGAGTATAGCGTGGTCTGCCCCAAACCGCTACGACCCTCAGTAAAAAGGCTTAATAGATTTCCGGTGCCTTCGTACCCAGTAGTTATCGGCTGGTTTGCTGGGGAAAATCACCCCCGATTAGTCCAACCACTCCTGGAAAGAAGAATCGCCTTGCTCTTCGGCAGGGGGTAGTTCTGGAGCGGGTGAGGCCTCTTCTTTATATGTCTTTTTAGACATGTGTTCTAGGTTTTCTAATAGAGCCTGGACCATGGGGTTAGCCACCGAGCCATACCAGACTTCTCGCCCCTCCTTGCTCTCGGTGACCAAGCTGGCCTCTCGAAGAACTTTGAGATGGCGAGATAGGCTTGGCTGACTCAGATTGGGAAGCTGGGCCAGGAGCTGGGTTGCCGTATGCCGGCCCCCCTGATTGAGAAGCTCGAGCACCCTTAGGCGGTGGACCTCTCCTAAAGCTTTGAGTTGTTGGATGGTTTGCTTTTTATACATCAACACATAACTATATATACATTTAATGAGAGATCAAGACTGTTTTTCTCCTTGCCTCCCAATGTTTTGCTCCTCTACCCCTAGGCTTGCTATGCTTTTTCGATGGAAAGCTTTTTCGAGTATACCCAGGACGAGTTGAAGGAGTGGTTTCGGGAACGTAAGGAACAGCCCTACCGAGCCAATCAGCTCTTTAACAACATCTATCGCCGGGAACTCACCAATTTTCAGGAAATGACCGATCTGCCCCTCGAGCTCAGGGGGCAGCTAGCCGAATCCTTCGATCTTGGGGTGGTCAAGAACACCAAAGTCCAGGAGAGCCAAGAGGACAACTCCAAGAAATATCTGTGGGAGCTACCTGACGGTAAGGTCATCGAGAGCGTGTTCATGGAGGCCGACTACCGCGAGACCATTTGCTTTTCCACGCAAGTGGGGTGCGCCTTCAACTGCTCGTTTTGCATTACCGCCAAAATGGGACGCATTCGCCAACTGACAGCAGGCGAGATCGTGGCCCAGATCTTTCACCTCATTCGATTGCACAAGTCGACCGAACGCGGCATCAACTTGGTTGCCATGGGCATGGGGGAACCTCTGGATAACCTCGATGCTTTGCTCAAAGCCATCGCCATCATCAGGCCAGACAACGGACTTGGCATTGTCCCCAAACGGATCACCATTTCCACGGTTGGGGTCGTTCCGGGGATTGATCGCCTGGCGGAAGAGGCGCCCACCCTGAAACTCGCCCTCTCCCTCAACGCAACCACCAACGAGGTCAGGCGACAACTCATGCCGGTGACCAAGAAGTATCCGCTTGAAGTTCTTCTTCCTGCGATTGAGCGTTACTCGCGCGCGAGCAAGCACCCGATCATGTTGGAGTACGTCATGATCCGCGGGCTCAACGACACTCTCGATGACGCGAAGCGGCTTGCGAATATTGCGAATCGTTTTCCAAGCAAGGTGAACGTAATCCCGTTCAATCCCTCGGAGTTGTTCCCTTATGAACGTCCCCTTCCCGAGGAAGTCCACCGTTTCGCGGGCGAACTTGCCAAGCGTCACTCGGGCACCACCGTACGTTACTCCAAGGGACTCGACATTCTTGCTGCCTGTGGCCAGCTCGGCTATGACCAAGTTCTAGCCAAACAGACCACCGCCTAGTTTGGTGCCCAAACTCTTTTCAGAACCCTGGTATCGCTCCAACTCCAGAGTTACGCCGGAAAGCTCCTTTCGAACCCGAAGAGAGTTTCTTCGCGATTTGGGAGTTCTCGGAATCACGGGTTTGGTAGCGGCTCAATGGGGCTGCGGGCACTCGGAAAAACTGATTGCGGTGGAGGAGGGCTGCAACGAGTCTGACCTTCTCGACATCACGCGTTTCGATGCGCTAAACGCCACCCAAAACCAAACCTACGCCCTAGCCCCGGCACGCGCTCTGACGAGTTCGAGCGACGCCCTCAGTCACAACAACTTCTACGAGTTCTCCGAAGACCCCAAGTCAATCTGGTGCCTCAGCCGAAATTTTCAAACCAAGCCGTGGAGTGTGAACATCTCCGGGGCCTGCGAGAAGCAAGGCGACTTCAATCTAGAGAGCATCCTTACTCTAAGCCCGCCGGAAGAGCGCGTTTATCGACACCGTTGCGTAGAAGCCTGGGCCATGACGGTTCCCTGGATCGGGTACTCCCTGCGTCACTTCATCGACTGGTGTGCCCCGACGAATGACGCAACCCATGTGCGGTTTGTGAGTGCTTTTGATGCAAGCACCATGAAGAACGTGAACTTCATTTGGCCTTACTACGAAGGGCTAAGACTCGATGAAGCTCGCCACGATTTGGCGCTGCTAGCAACCGGAATGTACGGTCGAGAGCTATCGCCACAAAACGGGGCGCCTTTGAGACTGGTTTTGCCTTGGAAGTACGGTTACAAATCCATTAAGTCCATCGCTTCGGTGGAGTTCCTCAAAGCGGAACCCAGCACCTTCTGGCGAGACATTGATCAAAACGAGTATCCGTTTCTGTCCAATGTCGACCCCACCCGCCCTCACACCTTCTGGAGCCAAGAAACCGAGCGGCTTCTGGGAACCACGGATCGAGTGCCGACTCTCCCCTACAACGGTTATGGAGAATGGGTGGCCTACTTATACAGCGGTTAGGCATGTGCCGAAAAGGCAAGAACCCGATAGAGCAGAATCGAGAATGGCGCGAGGGAAGGTTATTCCTCGAAGGGGCTTAGGAACTCAGGGTTTGAGATGAAGCTTGAGTCGGTCAGCGTCTTTAGAAAGGCCACAATCGCGGCTTCATCTTCTTCACTTAAACCAAGCCCCACGCTCACTCGAATTAGCGGATCGACGGTTGGTGTGAAGTGGCCGCCGGAGTTGTAGTGGCTCACCACTTCTTCCAGCGTTTCGAAACGCCCATCGTGCATATAGGGTGCCGTGAGCTCCACGTTACGAAGCGTGGGAGTGCGGAACTTTTTGCGATCAAGGGCAACACCCGTCACGTCGCCCAACCCTTGATCTCCACTATCGAAGTCGCTGTCTAGGCCATTGTTGTGAAAGCGGTAGTCGGTGAAAAGCGGGGTGTTGTGGCAGTGGAAACAGTCTCCGGTTTCATTGAAAAAGAGTAGGAATCCTTGGATTTCTTGAGTCGTGAAGCCGATCTCTTGATTGATGAACTTGTCGTAGCGGGAATTGTTGGAAACGAGGGTGCGCTCGAACTGGGCAATCGCTCGGACCACCGCCGTCTCGGTCACAATTTCGCTCCCAAAAGCCGCTTGGAACAAATCGGGGTATTCGGGATGAGCCTGAAGCTTAGCCACGGCCTCGGGCCACGGTAGGTGCATCTCGATTTCATCGGGCACCGGCCGACGCGCTTGGTCCTCGAGGCTAGGTTCGCGCCCGTCCCAAAAAACTTCACGCGCCCAAGCAAGATTGATCAGCGCCATAGCATTCCGCGTCCCCTCGATACCATCAATACCGACACTAAATTGACGCGGGTCGCTAAAGGCAAAGGCTGGGTCATGGCAGCTCGCGCAAGCCTGCGTGTTGTCTCCGGAAAGAATCTTGTCGTAGAACAGGCGGCGGCCTAATTCGATACCTTCGACGGTTAGCGGATTCTCCGGAGGATCTTCGTAGAGGGGGAACCCAGGAACGCTTAGAGTCACTCGTGTGGGTCCTGATGCAGGATCCGAGCTACATCCCCAGGCAAAGACCAATAGGATGCTACACAGCAAAACCGGTGCGAATATCAGGCGCGATAAACTCAGCTTCTTCTCCTTGGGGGCCGGATCAATTCTAGTTGATGGGAATTTCGACAACCCAGGCTGTGGCTCCATTGGCTTCGAGCGTATCTTGAACCCCAACGTTCGCCATGATCATGGCGTTCGCGGGAAAAGCATA
>JABDJR010000639.1 GCA_013003415.1 Candidatus Eiseniibacteriota bacterium
CAATACCACCCGCGGATGCCGCAGCACGAACATCGGCCACATCAACAACTTGATTGAAGCGAACATCGAGAAGCGTTCCGCCTGTGAAGTCGATGGACTCTTTGGGCCCACCCTGAGCAATCAATGAACCGAGACTAGCGAGAACGAGAATCGCGGAGATGACGTAGGCCATCTTCCGTTTCGACATGAAGTCGATTTTAGAACCGACAAATACTTCAAACATGAATCACTCCCCCTAAATGCTCAAACTCTTGAGTTGACGCCTGGCCATGACCGAGTCGTAGAGCAAGCGGGTGACAAAAACGGCGGTAAACAGGTTCGCGATAATTCCAACCATCAGCGTAAGGGCGAAGCCTCGGATGGGCCCGGTACCGAACTGGAACAGCACGATACTCGAGATCAGCGTGGTCAGGTTCGAGTCAAGAATGGTGACCAGGGCTCGACCGTAGCCGGCCTCAACCGCCCCGCGAACGGTTTTACCCGTCCGAAGCTCTTCACGTATTCGCTCGAACACAAGGACATTGGCGTCGACCGCCATACCGATGGTAAGCACAATTCCCGCAATACCCGGGAGCGTCAGGGTGCCTCGGATCGCGCCCAAAACCGCGAACAAGAAGACCAAGTTTAGGAGTAGGGCAAGCACGGCCAGGAACCCGGAGGCGCGGTACCAAATGACCATGACCAAAATCACCATGCCCAAACCAAGAAGAGAGGCCTTGATCCCTTGTTGGATACTGTCGGCACCGAGTGATGCTCCAACCGAACGCTCTTCTAAGAGAATAAGGTCGGTGGGAAGCGCACCCGCGCGAAGGACAATCTGCAGCACGCGCGCTTCGTCGTCATCACCGAGACCGGTGATCGAAGCCACGCCGCCACGAATCTTGTCTTGAATAAAGGGTGCTGAACGCACCACGTTATCGAGAACGATCGCGAGCTGGCGTCCTACGTTGTTGCCCGTAACCCTGGTAAACACGGCCGCACCGCGTTTATCCAGAGTGAGCTGAACCCCCGCCGCCTGGGGACGGGAAGGCTCGAGGCCGAAACGCATTTCCGCGTCTTCGATATTCGAACCCGTAAGTTCGGGGCGAGCACTTAAGGCGTAAAGGAAACGACCCGGGTTCACGCCATTCGCATCGACGAGGTTTTCACCCCAGATAAGAACGGTCCCGCCGGCCAGAACCTTGGGCTCGTTCTTATTACGATCGAAAGCGACTTGGTTGTACATGGCCTCGACTGCGTCGAGGTTTTGGGCCGGGACGTAAACCACGCCCCCCTGACCTTGCTGTGCAACCTGGAGCAAACTGGAAAAGGGCTTCTCGGCGTTGAGCAAGCTGTCGGCGACCGCCGTGGAGTCGTTGGCGGAAAGACCACGGTTCGAACGCGCAATGGTTCGATCCATGATGTTCAACGCCTGAAGCACCTCTTCGGGGTTCTTCACCAGGCGGAAATCGAGACGCGCCGTCCGACCGACCAGGTCGTGAACCTCTTGAGGATCATTCAAGCCAGGGAGCTGAACCACAATGCGGTCGGTTCCCTGCTTTTGGATGATGGGCTCGGTGACACCATACTGGTCAATACGACTGCGAAGGATCTCGATAGCACGGTCGAGCTCGTCGCCGGTTCGTTCCTCTTCTGGAATCTTGTCTAAGTCCACCTCATAGACAAGATAGGAACCACCCTGCAAGTCGAGACCGAGACGCATGGCGTTCTCGCGAATTTCTGCGATAGAGGGATCTTTTGATCCTCTCTGTTCTTCTTCCATCGAAAAAAGCCGTACTGTGGGCAGCAAATAGTAGCCTGCGACCAGCAGAACTACGATCAACATCGCCCATTTAAGGCGTAAGGTGGACATGAAAAGACTCCGTCAAATAAAGGTGGGGTCAAAATGCAAGGCGAAGGAGAATAGCTCACGCCGATGGGCCAAGTCAATTCTTGGTCCATCTGCGCTTGGGGGTTGTCCACACCGAAGAGACATAAAGGCAGAGCCTCTTCTTGTGTGGACAACCCCCAAACTCAGACAGAGCAACGATTAACCTTCGCCTCGCGGCAAGGGCTAGTCGACGACGGAGCGGGAGGCCTGGAGGGCTTCCGTAAGCTTAACTGTCACAATGCCTTGGCGGGCCAGCTCGGGAATTCGTTTCTCGTACACGGCCATGGTTTCCTTGGAGGGCGTGATCACGGCGATCCCATAACCCCTTTTGGTGCAGTCTTTTACAAATGCGGCCAGGCCGTTTCCAACCGCTCCGGGGCTCTCATTGTTCCAGTGGAAGGAGCCCTTTTCGTCCAGAGAAATTACGGGTACCTCCAGTCTCCGACCCAGCTCCTCAGTGAGGGCATAGCGTGATCGCGTGGTGTCGAAGAAGAAAAGGTCCGCGCGCTTGGTCTCTTCGAGGACCACCCTCATGACATCGGGGTCTTCGACGGCCAGGCTCCCATAGAAGGT
>JABDJR010000021.1 GCA_013003415.1 Candidatus Eiseniibacteriota bacterium
AGCGCATCCTTCACGGGAAGGGGAAAATGGAAGACATCGATCTTCTGTTGGACCTTTGCGACAACATGGGTGGCACCACCATTTGCGCCCTTGCCGACGGTGCAGTGAATCCCATCAAGAGCAGCATCGTGAAATGGCGCGATGAATACGAGGCTCATGTTCGTGGTGAACTAGGGCCACGGGCTGGCGAACTTTGTGAGGTGGCCTGGTGAGTTTAGATCTTTGGATTGAAGTCATTCTAAAGTGCGTGGTGGTGTTCTTTATCGTCCTCACCATTGTGGCTTACCTGGTTTTGGTTGAGCGCAAGGTTTTGGCCGCCATGCAGTCCCGAGTGGGACCGAACCGCGTGGGTCCACAGGGTTTATTGCAGCCTGCAGCCGATGCGGTAAAGCTCATGACAAAAGAAACCGTGGTGCCGGAAGAGGCCGATCGCAATCTTTTCCTCATGGCCCCGGTGGTTTCTCTTGTACCCGCACTGCTGGCGTACTCTGTTATTCCGCTTGGTTCCCATATCAACTTGTTTGGCCGCGAGATCCAGCTTCATGTGACCGACATCAACGTGGCCCTTCTTTTCATTCTCGCCATGTCGAGCATCGGTGTTTACGGCATCTTTTTGGGCGGGTGGTCTTCGAATAACAAATACGCCCTTATGGGCGGTATTCGTTCTTCCGCCCAGATGATCTCTTACGAATTGTCCATGGGCATGAGCGTTATCGGCGTGATCATGCTGGCGGGTTCGTTCAGCCTAGTCGACATTGTGAACGCCCAATCCAGCATCCCCTTTGTGGTCTACCAGCCGGTTGGGTTTGTTTTGTTCTGGATCGCGGCCATGGCCGAGATCAACCGAACCCCTTTCGACTTGCCTGAAGCTGAACCCGAATTGGTGGCCGGCTACCACACCGAGTACAGCGGCATGCGTTTCGCCATGTACTTCCTTGGGGAGTACGCCAACTTGGTCACGGTTTGTACGATTGGCGCTCTCTTGTTCTTGGGCGGGTGGCACGTGCCCTGGCCTGCGCCAACCTGGATGTCGCCCTTGTGGCTCGCGCTTAAGGTGGCCGCGCTCATTTTCTTTGCTATCTGGACGCGAGGCACATTGCCCCGTTTCCGGTTCGACCAACTCATGGCTTTTGGCTGGAAAGTGCTCCTGCCGGTGGCCTTGCTCAATATCTTTGTGACCGCGTTGGTCATGGTGCTCGTCGACTAACTGTCTCCTAAGGGGGGATCCGTTGGCCTTAGTCGCTTTTTTACTCTTAAGTTTGGTTGCCATTGCCGGAGCATTGCTCGTGGTGATGAATCGCAGCCCTATCTATAGCGCCCTCAGTCTTGTGGGAGTGTTTGCGGCCACGGCTGTCCTCTACCTCATGCTTTCAGCCCCGTTCTTGGCCGTCCTTCAAATTCTTGTCTACGCCGGCGCGATCATGGTCCTGTTTGTCTTCGTGATCATGCTTCTTAGTTTGCGTGAAGACGAGTCGGGCGAGCTTTTCGGGTTGCCCACCGGCATGCGACGTCTCACTGCGGTGGTGCTTTCAGGTCTTTTGCTAGCCCAGTTCGCTTTCCTGGGCGGCACCATGGTGGTCACCGGCAAAACGGGAACGCCTCCAGCCGATGGGGAAGCCCTCGGCACGGCGGTCGCTCTGGGTGAGCGTCTGTACCAGGCCTATCTCGTTCCCTTCCAGATGGTGGGCATTCTCTTGTTGGTTGCGATCGTGGGGGCGGTTGCCATTACCCGACGTCACGGGCGCGGGCTCGAAGGCCACATGGGTGGCGAGGAGGAGCAAGCCTGATGCCAGTCCCCGTAGAGTACTTTCAAATCCTAGCCGGCATTCTTTTTGCGATCGGCGTGATGGGTGTTCTGTTTCGACGGAACCTTCTCATTATCTTTATGAGCGTTGAGCTCATGCTAAACGCGGCCAACATTTCTTTGGTCGCCTTTAGTCGCTCCCTCAATAACATCGATGGTCAGGTCATCGTCTTCTTCGTGCTTGCGGTTGCCGCCGCCGAAGTTGCAGTAGGACTCGCCATCATTATCGATTTGTTCCGCAAAGAAGGCACGGTGGATGTGAACCGCGTGCGACTTCTCAGGGGGTAACGACTTGTTGGATTTATTCTGGCTCATCCCCTTCCTGCCTTTGATCGGATTTCTGATCAATGGAATCGGAATCAAGTGGGTCCCCAAGCAACTGGCGGGGCTGATTGCCTGTTCGGTGGTCGGGATCGCCTTTGCGATTGCGGTGGGTGCTTTCTTGGAGCTGCGCTCCTTACCGGTTGCTGATCGGTCGGTTACCCACGTCATGTTTCCCTGGATCATGGCGGGTCAGTTCAATGTGAACGTGGCCTTCCTTTGGGATCAGCTTTCCTCGGTCATGGTGATGATTGTGACTGGGGTGGGTTTCCTGATTCACGTTTACAGCTTGGGGTACATGAAGAACGACCCGGGCTTCAAGCGCTACTTTGCCTATCTCAACCTCTTCACCTTCGCCATGTTGCTCTTAGTGATGGGCGACAACTTCCTGTTGCTGTTTGTGGGTTGGGAAGGTGTGGGGCTCTGTTCTTATCTGCTGATCGGGTTCTGGTACCAGAAAGACTCGGCCACCGACGCCGGCAAGAAAGCCTTCATTGTTAACCGGATCGGTGACTTTGGCGTGCTCTTGGGAATGTTCCTGGTGTACTGGAACACCGGGTCCCTGACCTTCGTTGAGGTTTTTGAGCGAGCTCCGGCGGTGTTTATTGCCGGCGCCGCGTTGCCAACCGCCATTACCTTGCTCTTCTTCTTAGGGGCCACCGGCAAGTCCGCGCAGTTACCGCTTTATGTCTGGCTTCCCGATGCTATGGAAGGCCCCACCCCGGTTTCGGCTCTGATCCACGCCGCCACCATGGTCACGGCGGGGGTTTACCTCTTCGCTCGAGCCAGCGGGCTTTTCGCCATGGCGCCCGATGCCATGATGGTGGTCGCAATCGTGGGTGCGCTAACCGCATTCATGGCCGCCACCATTGGTCTGGTTCAAAACGACATCAAACGGGTGCTGGCCTACTCCACCGTGTCCCAGTTGGGATACATGTTCCTGGCCGTCGGTTCTGGTGCTTACATTGCCGCCATCTTCCACCTCATGACCCACGCGTTCTTCAAAGCGCTTCTCTTCTTGGGTTCGGGTTCGGTGATCGAGGCCTGTCATCACGAACAGGACATGCGGAAAATGGGTGGGCTTCGGAAGAAGATGCCCATCACCTCCACCACGTTCATGATTGGTTCTTTGGCGCTGGCCGGGGTTCCTATTTTTGCCGGCTTCTTCTCTAAAGACGAAATCCTCTACAACACCTTTACCTCTGGAACCCTTGGCGCCATCGGCCCGGTTCTGTGGGTGATTGGTGCACTGGCTGCCTTAATGACCGCCTTCTACATTACGCGCGCGGTGGCCATGACCTTCTACGGCGAGCCTAAAGATAAAGAAATCCACGACCACGCTCACGAATCACCGTCGGTCATGACGGTACCGCTTATGATTTTGGCGGTGGCCTCGACGGTCGGAGGTTTCCTCGGTATCCCGATCTTCATGAAGTACAACGTCATGCACAACTGGTTGGGGCCGCTGATCGGTGGCGGCGGTCATGGCGCGCACGGCGGCGACCACGGAGCAGTGACCGAACACGGCACCACTCATTTGGCTGCCGGACCGAGCGATCACGGCGGTGGTCACGCCGAGCACAACGTGACCCTTGAAGTCATTCTCATGGGCATCTCGGTCGCTATTGCCTTGTTCGGCATTGTCTGGGCTTGGCAAAACTACGTGAAGCACCCCAAACGTGCGGAGGCCATGGGCGCTCGCTTCCCGGGTCTTTACAAGTTGCTCGACGGCAAATGGTTTGTAGATGAGTTCTA
This sequence comes from Candidatus Eiseniibacteriota bacterium, assembly GCA_013003415.1. Classification (GTDB taxonomy): domain Bacteria; phylum Eisenbacteria; class RBG-16-71-46; order JABDJR01; family JABDJR01; genus JABDJR01. Next base: position 3,881 of record JABDJR010000021.1, read on the forward strand.
TAACGCCGTTATCGTAGTTCCGATTGTTGGATTCTCGAAGTTCCTCTGGACCGTCGTCGACAGTGAGTTTGTGGACGGTCTCGTGAACGGAACCGGAAAATTAATGCGGGGCATCGGCTCTGCACTTCGTCCCGTGCAATCGGGACTCACACCGAATTACGCCACCGCGATCCTTGTGGGAGCCATTGTGATTATGGGTTATGTCGTTCTTGGGGGTGCGCGCTAATGCCAGTGCTTAGCCTGATTACCTTCCTACCCCTGATCGGGGCACTCCTGATCTGGTTCCTTCCCATGAGTTCGAAGGGGCACCGGGGACTGGCTCTACTCACCACGCTGGTGACCTTCGCCGTTTCCCTGCAGCTTTGGTTTGGGTTTGAGCGGGGCACAGCCGACTTCCAGTATGTCGAGAAGCTGGCTTGGATTCCTGATTTTGGGGTGAGCTATCACCTTGGAATCGACGGCATCAGTATCCTCTTGGTTTTGCTCAGCACCTTCTTAGGTATCATCGGTGTCTTGGCTTCTTGGACCGCAGTTGAAAAACGTACCAAGAGTTACTACGCGTTCTTGCTGGTGCTTCAAACCGGTATGACCGGGGTCTTTGTTTCACTCGATCTCTTCCTGTTCTACGTGTTCTGGGAAGCCATGCTCATCCCCATGTACTTCCTCATTGGAATCTGGGGCGGCGAACGACGTTTGTATGCGGCGGTGAAGTTCTTCCTCTACACCATGTTCGGTAGTTTGCTCATGCTCGTGGCGCTGATCTATCTCGCCGTCACCTACTATCAGCAAACCGGGGTCATGTCCTTCGATCTTCTGGAGATCTACTCGGTTGCTCTTGGGCGAGAGCAACAGCTCTGGTTGTTTGCCGCTTATGCCTTGGCTTTTGCCATTAAGGTTCCGCTCTTTCCGTTCCACACTTGGTTGCCGGACGCTCACGTGGAGGCGCCAACGGCGGGATCGATCATCCTGGCTGGTGTGCTGCTGAAAATGGGTACCTATGGGTACGTGCGTTTTTGCCTACCTCTTTTCCCTGAAGCCACTGTGGCGGCGGTGCCGGTGATCGCCATTCTTTCTGTGATCGGCATTATTTATGGCGCCCTGGTTGCCATGGTGCAGCCGGATATTAAGAAGCTCGTGGCCTACAGTTCGGTCAGTCACTTGGGCTTTGTCATGCTGGGTGTGTTTGCTCTGAATATTCAGGGTCTACAGGGCGGCATGCTCCAAATGATCAACCACGGAGTTTCTACGGGCGCGCTCTTCCTCTTGGTGGGAATGATCTACGAGCGACGTCATACGCGACTGATCGAGAACTTCGGCGGAATTACCAAGGTCATGCCTGCTTTTGCCGTGTGTTTCCTGATCGTGACCTTGTCGTCGATTGGGCTTCCGGGTACCAACGGATTTGTGGGTGAGTTCCTGGTTCTACTGGGAGCGTTTGCGGCCAACAAGTGGTATGGCGTTTTGGCCACCACCGGTGTGATTCTCGCCGCCTGCTACATGCTTTGGATGTTCCAGCGCGTCATGTTCGGTGTGATTAAGCACAAAGAGAACGAAGACCTCAAAGATTTGAACCTGCGTGAGTGGATCACGGTGCTCCCGCTTCTCATCCTTATTTTCTGGATGGGAATCTACCCAAAACCTTTCTTAGACACCATGGACGCCTCACTAAAGAACGTCTTGGTGCAGGTGGGGCAAGCACCGCCGCAGATTCCGAATATGGATACCCACGGCGATCACGATGATCACAGCGATTATCGTGTGATCCCCATGGATGACGACACAAACTTAGTCATGATCGATTCGGGCAAAGCCCCGGACGCGACTTTGATGAGCCAAGAAACTGAGCTTAAAGATGCCGGAGCCTCAAACGAGAACGCTCCCGGCGAGGAGATGGAGTAATGCCAAGTATCGTCGGAGAACTCCATTGGCTCTCGATTACGCCTGAGATCATTCTCATTGCGGTGGCGTCGATCATCCTGATGGTCAGCGCCGGCCGCGGTGGGGCTGCCGGCGACAAGACACTTTGGTTTTCGGTGTTGGGCGTGGTGGCTGCGATTGTCGCCGCGTTCATGATGAACCCCAACGGGACCCAGGCTTTTTCTGGTGCGATTGCGGTCGACGGCCTCACTCAAATCTTCTGCAT
>JABDJR010000309.1 GCA_013003415.1 Candidatus Eiseniibacteriota bacterium
TTCTACGAGATCGTTGAGCCGTTCTTGCGTGAGCACGTTGTGAACCCGAAGCAGGAATAGCGCAAGGGTGACATGACTGAGCCCGTTGCCGAGCAAACCTAGTGTGGTTGGTGGAGGCGGCGGGTCACCGAATGCGAAGCATTCGCCCGCCGTCATAAGCTTTGTAGGTCTCCGAAGGAGACCGCAGTTGGTGGAGGCGGCGGGATATCGAACCCGAAGGGTTCGGCCCGCCACGCTTGACCAATATTCACGCACCGTGGGTGTGCGTATCGGCACGGACTAGCCGTACTCTCAAGAGGTGCTCCGCACACCTACGGTGTGGGAATGGTTGGTGGAGGCGGCGGGAATTGAACCCGCGTCCGAAATTGCATTCACGAGAGCCACTACGTGCGTAGCCGGAAGTTTAATTCTCGTCGCCCGACACCCCAACCGGCGGGGTTGCCGTTTGACCAGCTCCTAAAATTCGCTCGGTTAGCGGAGCAATAACCAAACTAGCCCACATTAATGACGGCTTGCCCCCGCCCCATGGGCGAGAACGAGGGAAACCGTACGCTTAAGACCTAACTAAGTTAGGCAGCGTAGGCCAACTGATCGTCGGCATTTGTGTGTTTTTGCCTTTTTAACGAGGCGACAGACCTCGGCACGCGCCTCACGCTGCCACAACCCCGTCGAAACCGATCGCCCCCAACAGGTGTGTACGTATGACGTATTCTATAATCATACCCTATATCGGCAGATCTTATTCAATCCGTGACCGATCCCAGTGCTAGCCCCTAGAGAAAGGACCCTATGACCCACATCCGCGCTCTCGGCGTGCTGGCCGCAAGCCTCCTTGCCTGGTGGGTCTCCCTCACCCTCTTTCACCGCGATCTCATCGTCGACGAGTGGATCCACCTGTCGGTCATCGACCATTTCGCCAAGGGGAAAGAAGGCCTGGCCCCCGAAATCCCCATGCTCCCCACCTACCACTGGGTAGCCGCCCTTATATATAAGGTGTCGGGCTTCAGCCTCACGGCGCTCCGAGCCTTCTCGGCAGCCCTGAGTTTCGCCGGGATCGCCCTCATCGCCCTGGCCAGGCAAGACAAATACGTGGGCGCTCGACTCATCCTCCTCGGCTGGTTCCCCCTTCTCTACCCCTATGTCGGACTCACCTATACCGAGGCCGCCGCCATCGCCACGGTGGGTGCCGGTGTGTTCTTCCATTTCCGAAAGCACTACTTCCTGTCCGGCGCCTTCCTGATTCTCGCCTGCTTGGTCCGTCAGTCAAACCTGATCTGGCTCGCCTATTTTGCTTTGCTTGCCTCCCGGGGCTATCTCGTTCCCTTCAAAGCAAAAGTCGTTCTGGGAAGAATCTGGATTCACCTGGCCGGCATGGGCGCCGCGGTAGCCTGGGTATTGGCGCAGGGGCAGTTGGTCAAGACCCAAGACAAAGAACTCGCCCAGGGATTCAATCCGGCCCAGATTCTCATCTTTGTTCTCGCGACCATTCTGCTTTGCTTCCCACTGGCCTACACCGAAGGTCGCAGGCTCAAACAGGTTTTGAAGCACATGGTGCGCCGACGTTTTCGTTGGATCCTATTCGGAGCCGTCGCCGTCAGTAGTACGGGACTCTTCCCCATTCTTTATGACAACACTCATCCCTGGAATCAAGATCTGGACTTCCTGCGGAACTATCCGTTACTCGCCATGGATGCCTCTTGGGGATGGCGCTTCGGTCTCAGCGTGCTAGCCGTGATCGGCGGGCTCTGGGTGTTTGGAAGCTTGCGCCTTCGCATGACGCCGAGGAACTTCGCGCCGTGGATCTTAGCCACGCTGGTCTTCCTGCTACCGCACCGCCTGGTGGAACCCCGCTACTACATCATCCCGCTCATGTTGATGTTGATTCAGATTGACCTCCCCAAACGCGCGACCCGGAAACTCGCAGCTTGGTGGCTTGCCGTGAGTGTGGCCATTTGTGTATCGGTCATAAGAAATGGCCCCTTCTGGTAGAAGGGACCACTCTTATTCTTAGGTACTTGGAGGAAGGGTGCACGGGATCCGCTCGCCCTTCCAAAGCACTCCGCTAGTAGTTGAAGTTGTCTAGCTCAACTTCTTTCTTTTTCTTTGGCTCTACCTTGGGAGGATCGCTGCAGCATTCCTTGCTGCAATCTTTCCACGTGTCCAACTCACCGTCTCGATCACCCTCAAGGTTCCCACTTAAGGAAGCATGAGCCGCATCCTTAGCTTCATTCGCATCATCTTGGCAGTCGTCCCACTCCTCAAAGCAACCGGCGGGAATCAGAGTCCACTCGATGAACTTCACCAAAAGGCAGTCATAGAACTCATCTTCGCAGTCTTGCCACTCCGCATCGTAGGTATCGTAGGCATCTTCAAGATCTGAGCAGAAGTCACTGATGTGCCCTTCCATGGCCGACGTGTAGGCGGCGTCACAAGCTTCCTGGCACTCCTCATCCTTGATGCGGTCTCCATAGCAGATAAAGTTCGGAGGATTGGCGTGCTTTGAATTGGCTTCCTCGCACTCCTCCTGAAATCCTTCGTCTTGAGCCAAGCCTAACAGTCCCGAAGCCGAACCGCCGTCGGGGCTACCTTCCTCTACGTCAGGAAGGTCCGGGAGGCCGGCTTCCGGATCGAGAGGGACGAAGTAACCCATGGGAAATACCGGGTATGTTGTACTCCCGGACTCCGTCCCCGCCCGTGTGATGAGCGAGACCAAGACTTCATTGCGACCAACCCGCAAATACGCTTCGGCTCGCGATTGAGTCATGGCAACCGCCGCAACCGCCGCCGCAACCGCGGGGTCTGTAATGTCGGCGAGCAACGCAGTGGTGTTCTTGTATGAAATAAAGTCCACGACTTCAAGTTCAAACGCCTCACCCTCCGAGTTCACGCCATTGTAAGTTCCCGACCCTCCAAGCTCGGTGTTGAGCCAATAGGTAGACGTGGCTGCGTTGTACTGCGTACTGAAGATAGACTCCCAGATCTCTTCCATGAACTCTTCGTGAGTGAGGTCCTTTAGTTGGGGTGTAACCGGGACAGTCTGATTCGTCGTTTCAAACTTCGGTGCCGAAGGACCATTCGATTGTTCGCTACAAGAAACTAGAAATCCAAACGAAAACAACATGCTCAGAGTAAGCATGGTGGCGAGGATACGTTTCGAAAACATTGGGGAAACCTCCATGGTTGATGTTCGCGAAAAGGAGATTTCACTTTGCACTTTGATACGCTTCTAAAAAATGCTCACACCCCACACAAAAACTTGGGTATCAAAGTTTAGAAACGTAACTCCTCTTGGCGTGCTCAACCAACCGATCGTTGACCGTCCCCACACGAGGAGTTCCCAATGCAAAAAGTTTTTCTTTCAACCTGTGCTCTGTTCTTGTTTGTCCTTATGGCCTGTAGTCAGGAAACCAACCCCACGACCCCCGGCGCTTCGCTCGCTAACGACAACCCGCCTGTAGCCTCTCAGACTCAGGCGCACGATTTGTCAAAGCAGACACGAGGCGGAGTTTCATCGCTCAATGCAAATCGTCCCGCCTCCGCCAAGGCAGCATCCCCCGAACTACCTTGCAGCGGTACGACCATCACGTTCACCACCGATGGATCGGGCGTTTCTGGTTCCTCGGGCTCCGGAACTTCTCGGCAGGGAGCCATTACGAACACCATCGAGAACGCCATCATTGACGACATTCTCGGGCAGTTCTCCTGTGCCCT
>JABDJR010000063.1 GCA_013003415.1 Candidatus Eiseniibacteriota bacterium
GGCTCAATGCAGAGTTCGCGGAGAATCTCGCCTGGGTGGGGTGGGTTGTGCATCTTCATTTGTACGTACTTCCTAGTGATAATCTTCATAGCCAACTTGGTCTACATCGCCAGCCTCGAATCTGAAGGTTATTCTCCAGCTTCCGCTGACTTTGACCGCCCAGAAGTTCTTCTTGTTCCCCTTGAGGGGGTGGAGAGCTAGTCCGGGAAGATCCATATCTCTCGGCTCGCGGGCAGTATTGAGTCGGCCCAAGATGAGCCTCAGCCGAGCTTTGTGCTTTGCCTGAATTCCAGCCACGGTTCCCTTCAGAAAGAACTTCTCTAGGCCCTTGTGTTTGAACTTCAGGATTGGCATGCGGCGAGTGTAACCCATAACGTAACGGGTTACAACCGAAATCAACCTAACTAGTCGCTGCAGCCGCCGCACCGGGTAGGGTAGATACTTCGTTTTGTTGGGTCGTACATGGTGTGTGCGGCTGAGCTACCTTTGTTAGGCTCTTTTCGGATTCGGAAATGAACGTGCCAAGTAGGTACTTCTAACTGTACTCTTGAACGTACACTTAGGAGGTGCCAATGGCGAAAGTCCCCCCAATCGTTCCCATCACAGATCTGCGGCAAGATGCGGCGGCAGTCTTGAAACAACTGCGTGACCAGAAGCAGCCACTTGTAATCACCCAGCGGGGCCGAGCTGCGGCTGTAATGCTCAGCATAGAGGAGTATGAAAGGTCGGTCCGTGAGCATGACCTGCTGAAACTCCTTGCTCAAGGTGAGAAAGAGATCCAAGTTGAGAAGGGTCACACCCTAGCCGAAGTTCTCAAGGAGGCTGATGCTCTCCTCGCCGAAGATTCATGAAAGTTCGGTTCACTCCAACTGGGCGAAAGCAGTTTCTTGATGCTGTGAGATTCATTCGTGAGGATCGGCCTTCCGCCGCCATTAAGTTCAGAAACCGGGCCGAAAAAGCCCTGAAGCGTCTCGAAGAGTTCCCGGACTCAGGACGTGTCATTCCTGAGTTCCCCGAGCTACCGTTTCGTGAAGTCGTTATTTCTCCGTACAGATTCTTCTACCGAGTCGAGAAGCGCACAGTTTGGGTTGTAGGGGCATGGCACTTTGCGCAACTACCCAACCAGACTGTTCCTGGCAAGTCTAACTAGTCGCTGAAGCCGTCATCCCTTGGGGTGTAGGATAGGACTTGGAGTCGCGTCATGGGGATGCCGTTAGGCGTGCAGGTTGGAAGTGAAACGACGTTAGTATGATTAGGGAGGTCCGAATCATGTGTCGAATTCTCTGTCTTGTAGCCGTTGCCGCAGTCTTGAACGCCCCAAAGGCGATCTCTTGCGAACTGCCGCCTCACTTCGAGAACACGACTATTGTGGAAGAGTCAGGAATCCGTGTCATCCTTGCCACTGACCTGGAACACTATTCCCCAGGGTCTGAAGTAACTTTCTATCTTAGTGTAACGAACCTGGGCGATGAAGTCGTGTCGTTCTACTCACCGGCATGGCCAATGCAGATGTTCAGCGTACTTCCAGGCGGGTGTACCGATCTGTACCAGGAAGGCTGCCTCGATCATGTCGTGTTCATGCATCCGGAAGTCGTTTACTTTCCAGGGGATTCAGTGACCCTTGACCCAGGTGAGTGCAGCTCATGGACTCATCAGTGGGATGGTCTTACTCAAGATGAAGACACTGGTGAATACCGGGTTCCAGCCGAAGGACTGTATTCAGTGATTGGCGGTCTTTACGAGTACCAGGGGTACCCTAATCCAATCTTATTTGTCGCCCCACCCGGAGGAGCTCTGCTAACGATATCTCTGGGAGACGTCAGTGTCGGCGCTGAATCTGCGTCATGGGGGCATATCAAGTCGCGGTACAACTAGAGCGGGGTGGGCGTGAGTTCGCTTCGGTCAGAACAGCATACGGATCAACGATCAGTTTCGAGTTTGTTTCAAGTGGACTAACTCAGGCCCGACTAACGTAGAGATCGTTGACTATCACTAGGCAGCAAACGAGAGATCCTAAGGCAGAACAATAAGGAGGAACATTCTCATGAGAAGAGATTCACAGATCCTTGTAGGCATTCTCGGCATAGCGGCGATGGCTGTCATGACCTCGTGTAACCGAACCGACTCCGAGCACCCAGCTCTGCTGCCCGAGCCGGTGGTGACCTATACGGACGCGGATGCGGAGACCGGGCAGAGAATCGAACACGGCGAGCTGATCGTCGATATCGACGAAACTAAGAGATTGCTGCATGAACAACACCATCCCCACGGGGTGTTGGAGACGCGTAGAGTTCCCGGGGACTTCGAGCGGCCGGGCATGACTTCCATCGAAGATTTCGTCCTCTCAAAGGAAGATCTCACGGTGATCAACCCTGGGCCGGGCGAGTATGTCCACGTGATGGAGGGGCAACGACACGGCTATCGCAACCTAACGATCGGGATTACCTACACTGCTCCGGACGGCGCCCCACCGATGCACACCCACGAGGGTGAGGAATCGCACGTGCTTTTGAAGGGGCAAAAGGTTCTCTACGCTCTGGGGGACGATATCTTTGTCGTGGAGGGTCCCTACATCATCAACATTCCACCCATGGTGCCTCACTCGTTCCAGAATCTGGACGATGAGGTCGCGGAACTCGTCGTCATATTTCCCACGAACGTGTGGGAATACGACGTTCTGGACTACTTCCCCTTCAACACTCCCGAAGCCAAAGCACTGGCGGAGGAAGCGAAACGGGAATGATCAAGTTTTCTAAGTATCAACCCGATCGCCCAGCCGCATCCAAATCCATCGATGAGTGGCAAGTTGAGCCAGCCCAACCTGGAGACATGCGAGCGATCGCTGAGCTAACGGCAGAACGAGACGGTGGTGATCCGGTTCTTTATGAGCGTCTCATTGTAGAGAAACAAAACGCATCGCCGGACCCTACGCATCTTTTCGTGGCTCGTCAGCATGAGGGTGTGGTGGGTTACGGACGCGTGAGTTTCAATCGATATGAGTCGATCCCCACAGGTTGGTACTTAGCTGGATTGTCAGTGGCGACGGATAAGCGCCGATTCGGGATTGGCCGTTCTCTAACAGAGCATCGGATTGAATGGGTCTCGCGCAAAGCAGACGAGCTGTTCTACTTTGCCAATTCGCGAAACCTCGCCAGCATAGATCTACACCTTTCGTTGGGATTCCGCGAAATAGTCCGAGGAATCAGTGTTCCTGGCATAACGTTTCGAGATGGTGTGGGGATACTCTATCGCTTGGATCTTGGCACCAAATCTAAATAGTCGCTGCTTTGCTGTTGCGCTCTGGGGGACGGTTTTAGCTCCCCAGGCTCGGGCGTGATCGAGGCTCTAGCGCTCGAAAGCCCGGACACGGTTTCGAAAGCTGAGGGGTGTCAGTCCCTCGACCCGGCGAAAGAACTTCACGAAGTTGGTCGCCTCGACGAAACCGAGACGGGCACCAACCGCCTGCACCGTGTCGTTGGTGTGCACGAGCAAGCGCTTTGCCTCTAGAGCGACGCGACCATCGAGATGTTGCTTCGCGGACATCTCGAACGCCTCGAGACAGGCTCGCGTAAGCGTTCGAGCCGAGACCTCCAGTTCGCCAGCGTACCAGGTGAGGTCCTTCTGTTCGTAGAGATGGCCATCGATTAGGGCGTCGAACTCGTGACTCGTGTCCGATGCGCGCCCGCGTGCGAGCGATGCCGCGTTTCGCTCTGCGATGGCCTGGGCCGCGCTCAACACGGCGGCGAGCATGTGTCGGAGTGGCTGCTGCTCGCCAAGGACCGTCCTTGTCTTCTGCGCTGAGAGCATGAGCTCCGCCAGCTGACCGATGTGTTTAGCCTCGGACCTGGTCGGACGGATCGGGGATGGCTTAAGGGGATGCGTGAGTCGAAGCGATAGCGTTTCGGGTATCGCTTCCGGAAGAAACACCAACAGCCGTGCTTCATGCGTCGACTCGCGGTCGAACGCGTGCACCTGTGCAGGACGGATGTGAAGTAAATCGCCGGCCCGGACGGGGACCTTCTGGTAGTCCACCCAGTGGGCTCCCTTTCCGCGAACGACCCACTGAGCGCAATGAAAGTTTAGCTGCGTCGGGCGATCGATGGGAGGGCTCACTTTTCGGGGGCGAAGGCGTAGCTCTGCTAGGTCCACCACCTCGACCAGTGACCCCATCCCGTCGGGATGACGGAATTCTACCCTTTGTACATCTTCATTGCGCATGTCTAAAATCTACCATATTCTGACCAATTCCCACCGTGGATATAAGGCCGCTAAAGCCGTACTATTCGTCACTTGAAGTCGCCAAGCC
>JABDJR010000068.1 GCA_013003415.1 Candidatus Eiseniibacteriota bacterium
GGCCATGACGTCGTCTCGCCCTTCGGCTTCCCGCACGGGCGACAGAAACACGTGGAGGTCGGGACCGTTCGTGATATCGATGTCCTCAAATCGGAGCACGCGACCACCATCGGTCAGCTCGTAGACGCCAACGTTGCCGCTCCCCTGATGGAAGCTATCAGCGCCGACGAACTCGCCGATCCCAATCCTTCGGTCACGGTGGGCGTGGTCAGCGCCTTGCACCGAGACATTCGCGACCCCGAAGGAAACTCCTACTACAAAGATATGATTCAAACTGATGCTTCGATTAACCCCGGGAACTCCGGCGGTCCTCTGGTGAACACACGGGGCGAAGTCATCGGCATCAACACGTTCATTTTTACGCGAAGTGGTGTCTCCCTCGGGCTCGGCTTTGCCATTCCCATCAATACGGCTCTTCAACTCGCGGGTGAATTAATTCTGTACGGTCGTGTGCGAGGGGTTTGGGTTGGTATTGCGGTTCGGGGCCTCGATGAACTATCTCCCGCCGCCATGGCCTCCCTTAATGTGAAGGCCCAAGATGGGGTCATGGTTTGGACTTTGGAGAGGGGCTCTCCCGCGCAGAAAGCAGGGCTTCAGCTCACCGATGTCATCCGCAGTGTGAACGGCGAACCGGTAACCACCGGTGAGCAAGCGCAGAACGCTATTTTTGGAGCCCGCGTGGGCGACACGATTGTGTTTCAAGTTGAGAGGAAAGGGGAAACCTTGGAGATTCCGGTCACCCTCCAAGAGTTGCCCGTCTCATCACGAAAGGAGATTCCATGATCCCCCGATACTCACGACCAGAGATGGCGACACTCTGGTCGGAGGAAGAAAAGTTTCGGGTATGGTTAGAAGTTGAAATCGCGGTTGTTGAAGCCTTTGAACAGTATGGTCAAGCACCCGAAGGCACCGCGGACACCATTCGAAAAGGCGCGGTGGTCAATGTAGAGCGCATCGAAGAGCTTGAAGCGACTTTGCGTCACGATGTCATCGCGTTTCTAACCTCGGTATCAGAGAATCTTGGAGATGAAAGTCGGTTCCTTCATTTTGGAATGACTTCTTCCGATCTTCTCGACACGGCAACCTCTCTTATCTCCAGACGTTCCGGTATGTTGATTTGCGAAGGCGTCTGTGGACTTGCTAAGGCCCTTCGCTCCTTGGCCGAAAAACACCGTCATACTCCCATGATTGGGCGGAGTCACGGTGTGCATGCCGAGCCCACCACCTTTGGCTTGAAGGCCCTAGGCTGGTACACGGAAATGGAGCGTCACAAGGATCGTATCCTGGCGGCGGTCGCAGACATGTCCGTGGGGCAAGTTTCCGGTGCGGTGGGGACCTTTTCTCACCTTGGGCCGGAGATCGAAGAGTTCGTTTGTCATCGCTTAGGACTTAGCCCGGCTCCGGTTTCCACACAGATTCTCCAGCGCGATCGTCACGCCGCCATGATTCAGGCGCTGGCCGGTTTGTCTGCCTCTCTGGAAAAGATCGCCACCGAAATTCGAAACCTCCAGCGCACCGAGATTCTCGAAGCCGAAGAGGCCTTCAAGAAGGGGCAAAAGGGGTCGAGCGCCATGCCCCATAAGCGAAACCCCATCGTCTGTGAGCGTGTGGCCGGTTTGGCCCGTGTCATCCGCGGGAACGCCATGGCGGCTCTCGAGAACGTTGCCCTCTGGCATGAGCGCGACATCACCCATTCCTCGGTTGAGCGTGTCATTTTCCCCGACAGTTTTATCTTGGTGGACTATCAGTTGTTCAAGTTGACTCAGGTGATGGAGGGCTTGATCGTCTATCCCGAAAACATGATGCGAAACCTCAACCTCACCGGAGGGCTCGTGTTTTCTCAGCGCGTGCTTTTGGCGTTGACCGAAGCCGGAATGCGGCGAGAAGAATCCTACGCTGTGGTGCAAGAGAACGCCCTGAAAACCTGGAACGAGAAGCAAGACTTCAAGGAGCTTTTGCTGGCCGATGAACGGGTCCAAAAAGTGATGAATCAAAGCCAGGTCGAAGCCTGCTTCGACCTCAGTTACAACCTGCGCCATGTCGACGCGATCTTCAGTCGCGTCTTTAAGGAGGAGCGTTGAAAAGCGAGATCGTTCCTGTGACCGACCTCGATGACGAGGCCCTAGGAGATCGCCTGAAGGCCGATGGTCTTCGTCTTACCCCAAACGAGGCCCGACAGGTTCAGGCCAACATTGGTCGAAACCCCTCTCGGCTTGAGGCGGTCCTGTTTGACACGCTTTGGAGTGAGCATTGCTCTTACAAATCCAGTCGACAAGTTCTAAAAACCCTGCCCACCGACGCGCCCCATGTGATTTTGGGTCCGGGGGAAGACGCCGGTGTCGTTTACCTCACCACTCATGAAGGTGAGCGCTGGGGCTTGGTGGTTGCCCACGAAAGCCACAACCATCCTTCACAAATTGTTCCTGCCGAGGGAGCCGCGACCGGGATTGGTGGGGTGGTTCGCGATGTCTACTGTATGGGTGCGGAAGTGGTGGGTGTGCTCGATGCGCTTCGCTTTGGCGACCCGGCAAAGCCAGAATGCCGCGAAATCGCCGCTGGGGTGGTCGACGGCATTTGGCACTACGGAAACGCGCTGGGCGTTCCCAACCTTGGGGGCGACACGGTTTTTCACGAAGACTTCTCCGAGAATTGTCTGGTGAATGTGGTTGCGCTTGGAGTCGTACCCATCAAACGCTTGGTTCGGAGTCGAGTACCCAAAGAAGCCAAAGAAACGCCCTACGTTTTTATTCTGGTCGGAAAACCAACCGATGCTTCGGGATTTGGTGGGGCCTCTTTTGCCAGTGCCGTTTTAGATGAAGAGGAAGAGTCCGCCAACAAAGGCGCGGTTCAACTCCCGGATCCGTTTTTAAAACGCGTGTTGTCCGAGGCCAACCGAGCCGTTCTCGATATGGCAGCGGAAGAGGGCTTTGCCCTCGGGTTTAAAGATCTGGGTGCCGGCGGTATTGCCTGTGCAACCAGCGAGCTTGCCTCGGCCGGCGGGTTTGGTGCCGACATCGAATTGGGCGCGGTTTCGATCGATGGAGAATTCTTCCCCCCTGAAGTGATCGCTTGTTCGGAAACGCAAGAACGTTACTGTTTGGCGGTGCCTCAGGAATACGCGCAGCCCATTCTTCAGATCTATAACGTGGATTATGAGCTTCCTCATCTTTATCCCGGAGCCCGCGCCCAGGTGGTCGGTTCGGTGAGAGCCCAAGATACGACCTATCGGATTACGCATCAGGGCGATGAGGTCTGCCACCTTCCGGTGGAACTCATCACTGAGGGGATCCGTTACGATCGCGAGGTTGGTGAAGTCCCTGAGCCAGGGGTCGAGCACGCGCCTCCCGAGCCGGATAACTATGAGGCGCTCCTCAAAGAGCTCATGACCGGGCCATCTCAAGGTTCCCGATCACAGATTTATCGCATGTACGACACTGAGGTCCAAGGGCGGGCGGTGATCCGTCCCGGCGAAGCCGATGCGGCCGTCATTGCGCCAATTCCCGGGAACCCGGTCGGGTTGGCGGTCAGTGTCGACGGCAATCCCAACTACGGGAAAATCGACGCCTATCAGGGAGGAGCCAGTTCCGTGG
>JABDJR010000151.1 GCA_013003415.1 Candidatus Eiseniibacteriota bacterium
GCGTCGGCCATGGCCTGTTCATCCACACTCCAACTCACGGAGGTCAAGCCGAGGGGCGACGTTACAAACCGACGAACGAAGTTAATCGCTTCGTGCTCCCCTGCACGCACACCAAGCCCGCGAGCAATCGCCTGCGCGTAGCGTAGAGCATCGTTCGGTTGCCAAACCATGTTCCAGGAGTGCCACCATCCCGAGGCTCCCAGAGCATAGTCATCTCCTCCCCCCATCATGAGTGCCCGCCCCACCGTGGTGGCGCAGTTCTGGCCCAAAGTACTCCACTGACGACCCGGAACATTAAAGGTACTCCACCAAGTCAGGATTCGCCCTTCATCGAGACCATCGATCGTAATGGTGTGGTCCGGATCCATGGGTTTGACCATCAGCCCGGTGGTGCTGTCGACAAACGTGCCCAGCGTGGCATCCCAGATGGAATTGGCATCGAGTGCCTCAAGAAGTTTGTCGTCATCGAAACTCTGCCCATGAATGTGATCCACAGAATAGAGGGGAACCGCGCGGCCAATTGCGGTGGGAATCTTAAATCGACGGCTGGTTCCGGCGGGCCACCAACTGATGTAGCTCGCGCCTACGTGCATGGAAGCATGACCCATGGCCGTTTTCAGGCCGCGGTAATTCCAAATATGAACTTGAATCATGTTGCTGTGACCTCATTCCGCTGCCCCGGCGGGTTAGGTCTTTTTATTGTGAGTGGCGTCTCAAGTTGGGGTCGCCGTTTTTCTACTTTTGATTTGCCTAAGTTACAAGAGGCTCATCTTCGCGCCGAACCACGCCCCCAAGCTCGGCGATCTTCTTTTCAATACGTTCATAACCCCGGTCGATGTGATACACGCGAGAGATATGCGTTTCTCCCTTGGCCACAAGACCCGCCAAGATCAACGCGGCCGAGGCGCGTAGGTCGGTGGCCATGACATGGGCTGCCGACAAATGAGGTTGGCCTTCAACCACTGCAATGTTTTCGGTGAGCTTGATGTCTGCTCCCAACCGATTTAACTCGGGGACATGGGAGAAGCGATCGCGATAGATCTCTTCGGTGATGACACTGACCCCTTCCGATACGGTGGCCATAGCCATGAACTGAGCCTGAAGATCGGTGGGAAACCCGGGGTAGTACTCGGTGGTGAGCCGAAGCCCTTTGGGCTTGGAAGTGGATCGTACGCGAACCCAATCCTCTCCAACGTCAACTTGAGCACCAACCGCCTGAAGTTTCGCAATGGTGGCTCGGAGATGATCGGGGTCGCATCCTGTTACCGTAACGTCGCCCTGGGTCATGGCCGCGCCAACCAAGAAGGTACCCGCTTCAATACGATCCGGGATAACCCGATGCTCCGCCCCGTGCAGGGGCTTGCCGCCTTCAATAACAATTTCGCTGGTACCCCCACCTTCAATGGAAGCGCCCATGGAAATAAGATAGTCGGCGAGAGCCGGCATCTCGGGTTCTTGAGCGGCGTTCAAAATGCGTGTGGTGCCTTTGGCTCCCGTGGCGGCCATCATGAGATTCCCGGTGGCTCCCACCGAAGGAAGATCGAGATGAATGTCGGTACCCACGAGCTGATCGGCTTCGGCCAGAATGTATCCGGCATCGAGGGTCACCTGAGCCCCCAAAGCTTCAAACCCTTTGAGATGGAGATCGATTGGTCGAGGGCCCCAGGCGCAACCACCAGGAAGCGACACCTTGGCCTTCTTATGACGCGCCAGCAGCGGCCCCAAGACATAAACCGAAGCCCGCATGGTCTTCACCAAATCGTAGGGAGCTTCGAAGTCTTTGAACTCGGGAGTGGTGAGGGTCATCACCCCATCGCTGTAGGTAATCTGGCTTCCCAGAATCTCCATAAGCTTGGATAGGGTCTTAATGTCTTTCAGTGCCGGCACATTCCGCAGGGTCGACTGACCGTCACTCAGCATCGACGCCACCATAATGGGTAAGGCTGCGTTTTTGCTTCCACCCACGCTCACCCGACCTTCCAGGCGAGCCCCTCCTTCAACCACAAATTTATCCATCGACCCTCTCGCTTACGGAACCGTTACTTTGAGAACGTTCCGTCCGTATTGGAAAAACGATTCTGTTGCCAGCGCAACATCAACCCCTCGGACGGCAATAATATAGAGTTTGCCGCTCTCTAGGTTGAAGGTTCTTTCGGTTGCGTTCACGTTTGTGTCCACAGACCAAAGAAGACCCTCTTCGGTTACCGCCGCCTGGGCATCGGGGAAGTCCGCGAAGTCGGACACTTCCCTCACCAAATACTGATTGCTGACATCATTGCCAAAAGCATCCACATCCGTTGTCGTAAAGGTGACGTTCAAGGACGTGCTGCCCTCAACCTCTCCGTCTGTTCCCGTAGGGCTAGAAATCACCGTGAACGGGGTGCGGGTGAAGGTCTTGATGCTTGTCACCGACGTGGCGGAGCGAAGCCCCAGACCGTCGACGGCCCGTAGGAAGAACATGTGCTCGCCATTGGCGTTGCAGCCCGCGGGACCACAGGAGGTTTGCAGCACATCGGGGCATGCAAAGGGAATGGTGACTCTGGCCTCATTGACGGTGGTCCAGCCTAGGGTGGAGTCGTCGATGGCGTACTCGTAACTCACCTGACCAAACCCGTCGTCATCGCGAGCAGTCCAGGTGTAGGTGTAGTTGTAGCCGACCGTGCTCGTGGGGTCGGGAGCATTCAGAGAATCGAGTACCGGAGCCGTGTTTGGAATACCAACCAAGAAGTCTTTCATGATGGTTGGACTAAACGCATCGTCATCATCTTCGGCTCGCAGCCAGAACGTATGCTGTGTCGGCGCCTCTTCCCGACCGTCTTCACGCGTGAAGTTCAGAGTGAGCTCATCGGAGTCCCAGCGGATCCAGTCGGCTTCGGTGACAAGATCAACCGCGTACTGAACTCTTTGAATAGCTCCATCGTTGTCGACAGCACTCCAGGTCCAGGTGCCCGAGGCATCGAGAACTGCCGGTGGATCGTCTGGAGAAGTTAGGAGGGTCAAAGTTGGGGGAACGTTTTCCGGGCCGGCGAGGAAAATCGTTTGAATCGTGATCGAGTATTTTTGATCGTTGTCTTGGGCTCGGAGGTAGAACGTGTATTCCTCGGGCATGTTCAAAAAGGTCGTGGGCTTGGTTCGGTCTCCGAGTTGAATGCCGCCAAAGTCAGGTACCCCAGAGGAGAAATCGATGGTGACGGTGGTATCGGTCGTGGTCATCCAAGTCCCGGTGGTGTCATCAAGAATGAACTCATAGTGGTCCACAGTGCCGTCGCTGTCTTCCCCAAGCCAGCCAATGGTGGCTGAGTCGCCGATGTATCCCTTTGTATCGGGGCGTGTCCCAAACATGATGGCGGGCGGAGCGTTGAAAATGCCCACAAAGAAACTGGCTTCTTGAGTGGCGCCAACCAAGCCATCGTCATCGGTGGCTCGCACGCGAAAGACATGGGGCATAGGATTGGAATCCGTGCCGTCCTCGCGCGTGAAGTTCAAAGTTACCGTGCTATCTGTGGTGGCTGTGAAGTCTGTTTCGGAGTCTAGGCTGTACTCAAAAGAGGCAATGGTGCCGTCTGAGTCTGCGCCAGACCAGCGGATGACCACCGTCTCTCCGACCACCGCGTCATTGGCAGGTCGTTGAACGAAGGCAACTGTTGGGGGCTGATTCGGCGGGGTAGGTTCAGAATCACTTCCACAACCAACCCAGACTAGCGAACAAAACAAGACTCCAAACAAAACTCGGCGCATTCGACTATTCCTCTTTTCCCACATCAAACGGAATGGGGTCGGAACTCAAGATCGCGAGGGCATACCGCGGGCGACCTGCAAGATCATTTTCTATTCGAGGCCGGCTCCAGCTTGCGTTACTGGCTTGCTGAAGAAGCTGCAGGACTCTCTCTCCTTGGGTTTCTCCAATCTCCATCGCGAGAAACCCGCCTTTTCTTAAGGCATAGGGTGCTTCGTGAATAAGACTTCGGATCATTTCAAGCCCCTCGTCGTTAGCGAAAAGCGCGAGGCCAGGTTCGTGATCCTTGACTTCGACAGGGAGAGCGTCCTTTTCCTGGTAACCAATGTACGGAGGGTTGCTGACAATGACGTCAACGCTCCCCGCTGGGACCACCTTTCTCTTGAGCAAAGGCAAAATGGTGTCGGCCTTTTTAAAACGTACTCGATCAGACAAAGCGCATTGGTCGGCGTTTGCGCTGGCCACGTTGAGGGCATCTTGAGACACGTCGCTAGCCCATATTTGGGTTTGGGGTGACTCCTGGGCAACTGCCAGGGCGATGCAACCGCTCCCGGTTCCTATATCGAGAACCTTCGATTCTTGACTTGGGTCCAGGAATTTCAAAACGTGGTCAACCAATCCTTCGGTCTCGGGGCGGGGTATGAGAACCGAAGGGCTCACGCTGAGCCGTAGACCTCGAAATTCTACTTCCCCGGTCAGGTGCTGTAAAGGAACGTGATTGAGGCGTTTTTGGACCAAACTTGCGAGTAGGGACCGATTTCCCGGGGAAAGCGGATGTTCTCCCTGGGTCAGAATCTGTGTGGTGTTGTAGTCTAGAACGTGACGGAGAAGATAGTCCGCTTCCAGGTTCGGGTTTTCGAATCCAGCATCCCGTAAAAGGCTCCTTGCAGCCGCACGCCATTGGGCGACCGTATCCGCCTGTTCTAGGGGCACGTGGGGCATTAGGCCTCGGAACTTGCCTCCTCAAGGCGCTCTTGTGCGGCGAGACTCACCATGCCATCGATCATTTCCCTGAGGTCTCCCTCAAGAACTTCACCCAACTTGTAGAGGGTGAGCTTGGAACGATGGTCGGTCACACGGCCCTGGGGGAAGTTGTAGGTGCGAATTTTGGCGCTGCGGTCGCCGCTCGACACTTGGGAGCGGCGCTGGGTTCTACGTTCGCTTTCTACTTTCTGGATCTGTTCGTCCAGGAGTCGGGAACGAAGAATTTTCATGGCCTTCGCTTTGTTCTTCAGCTGCGATCGTTCGTCTTGGCAGGTAACGACCACGTTGGTCGGGACATGGGTGATGCGTACCGCAGAGTCCGTAGTGTTGACGCCCTGGCCCCCTGGGCCACTCGCCCGATACACATCGACACGGAGGTCGGCCTCGCGAATTTCAAGGTCGACTTCTTCTGCTTCCGGAAGCACGGCCACCGTGGCGGCGGAAGTGTGAACACGTCCCGAGGCTTCGGTTTCTGGCACACGTTGAACCCGGTGAACGCCGCTTTCGTACTTCATGCGGCCATACACAGAACGCCCGATGAGGTTGAATACAACCTCTTTGATGCCGCCGATACCCGTTTCATTGATGTGCATCGTTTCCACATCCCAACCCTGGCTTTCGGCAAACTTGGTGTACATGCGAAAAAGGGAACCTGCAAACAGGGCCGCTTCTTCGCCACCGGTTCCTGCCCGGATTTCCACGATCACGTTTTTGTTGTCGTTGGGATCGGCGGGAAATAGAAGCGTTTCGATATCATTGCTCAGGCTCTCAATGAGCTCATTCGCTTCGGTGAGATCCGTTTCGGCCAGCTCGCGCATCTCTTCATCGGTCTCTTCAGCGAGCATTTGTTCGGCTTCAGCCTTACGCTCGACACTTGCTTTGAAAAGGCGAAGTTTTCCTACTAGCTCATCAACTTCAGAACGCTCCTTCCCAAATTTCTTGAGTTGGGATGGGTCGCTCAAAACCTTGGGGTCGGACAGGAGCGTGTTGATCTCGTCCAGACGTGTTTCAAGGCGTTCTAGTTGCTCGATGAATTTTTCGGCTTGGCTCATAAGAGGATTGTGAGAGGAAACGATGAATCCGGCAAGAATTACATCATCCGAACGTCGTCTTCGTCTTCCTCGGTCAGGGGGAGCACGCTATTGAGCGCGCTACAGGCGACGGCCAACTGGGCCATGTCGGGTTCTTTGGTGGTGACTCGCTGCAGCCAGAGCCCGGGAATCGACAAGAAGTGAACGATTTTGTTGTCTGCATGCTTGCCGCTGAATCGAATGAATTCGAAGCCCAAACCGGCGATCAGAGGAACTCCCGCAAAGCGCAGTAGGCGATCTCCAAGAGTCTCCGGATGTCCGAAGAACATGAACACGCCGATACTCAGAATCATGATGCTAAAGAGAAAGGACGTTCCGCATCGGGGGTGAAGCGTGGTAAAAGGCTTGGCATTTTCGGCGTTGATATCAAGCCCGGCTTCGAAGGTGTGGATCACCTTGTGCTCGGCACCGTGATATTGAAAGAGTCGCCGCATCTCGCCCCACAGGCTGACTAGATAGAGATAGAGCAAGAAAATGGTGAGGCGAATAGCTCCGTCGACAAGATTAAAGCCGATGGTGCCCTGAACGCCCGTCCACTCGGTGATCTTTAGGGGAAGGTAGAAGAAGAGCCCGAGCCCCATGGCAAAGGAAAAGAACATGGTCAGACCCATGGCCCAGGAGTTCATGCCCTTGGACTCTTCGGGGTCTTTCCCCTCTTTAATGTCTTCTTCTTTGGCTGCGATATCTGCTGAGTAGTTTAGACACCGCATCCCTAAAGCCAAGGTTTCGACCATACCCACTACGCCGCGAAGGATAGGGAGCCCCAGAACTTTGAACTTCTTCGTAATAGAAACGAAGGGGTCGACTTTGAGTTCTATTTCACCATCGCTGCTTTGGACGGCGGTCGCCACCATGCGCGGGGAACGCATCATGACACCCTCAATAACGGCCTGGCCGCCAACCGGCGCGTAGCGCGAGAGCATGACTTGCTGGATGAGTAGGAATCGTTTCTTAAAGCTCATAATAAAAAAGGGGTCTCCGTTTAAGAGACCCCTAAACGCTTAAGCGTCCTCCGAGGCCTTGGCCTCTTCTTTTTCTTTGATGCCATAACGTTTCTTGAAACGATCAACCCGACCTGCCGTATCGACAAGTTTCTGCTTGCCCGTAAAGAACGGGTGGCATTCGGAGCAGATTTCAACGTGGAAGTCTTTACCGATGGTGGATCGAGTCTGGAAAACGGATCCGCAAACGCAGGTTACGGAAACCTCGTCGTATGCCGGATGAATTTCTGCTTTCATAATTTCCTCCAAAACCTAATTCAGGGTCGACTCGACCCAAAAAAGGGGTGTCCGAGACCATCGGTTCCTGTTTCATGATGGTCGTCCAGAGAGCGAAAGAGTGTATCAGACTCTGAGCCTCGACTCAACGATTCGCCCTCATGGTTACTCTCAATACCAACCCATATTCCCGGACCCCGCTGAACCACTAGAAAGGCACTACTAGGCTAGTTTCTGGGCTCTTAGGGACGGGGCTAACTCAGACAGTCCTCGCGTTTTGGGTCTCAAATCCCACTCCAGCACCATTTTGCTGACAAAAACGCTGCGGAACTCGCGCCCCGTCCCTAAGAAGCCCGAAGACCAGCGCCAGCAGCCTCCCTCTCCGGTGGTCGGAAGTCACCTCAAGGGAGAACCCTTTGTGTGTCTTGAGGGTGGTTTCCCCACAAGGAGAGGCTCTCTGCCTTTCCCTCTCCGGTGGTCGGAAGTCACCTCAAGGGAGAACCCTTTGTGTGTCTTGAGGGTGGTTTCCCCACAAGGAGAGGCTCTCTGCCTTTCCCTCTCCGGTGGGGAAACCACCCTCAAGACACCCTAAGCGTTCATC
>JABDJR010000156.1 GCA_013003415.1 Candidatus Eiseniibacteriota bacterium
GCCATGAACGCCATGACCGAGTCTCCTGTTTCCCTACTGGGTCAAGTCAGTAGCACCAGCTCTTTGGGAGTTGGGGAAGAGGGCAGCTTTGTTTATTCGGTCAGCGTTGACGGCGAAGGAGAAACAAGCACCACTCTACTGACTCTCACCCTGGGCAGCGACCAAGGGGGCTGGGGGCTCACCCAGGGCCTGAATGTCGGTGGACCCATGTTAGAGCTTGAGGGGCTTTTGATCGAAGAGATCAGTGGCGACGGCGACAATATTGCCGAGCCCTTCGAAGAGATTGCCATTACCCCCCTGATTAGCAACAAAGGACCCGGTACGAGCCGATCCCTCACCGGAGAACTCTTGTTTGTACAAAGCGAAGGCTCAACGTTTACGAAGGCAACGGCAAGTTACGGGCCCATTGCCTCAGGAGAAACCGTGCCAGGATCGGGGTTTCAACCATTCACCCTTCAGATCGGCCCCGGCCCCGAGCTTCCCATCATAGAACTCCGTCTCTCCGACGGTCTCCAAGAGCGGTTCAGTCGATTCCTTGATTTCGTTCCTCCTGCGGTTCCAACCAACATCTTCTTAACCGGACGCACCGATGCCATTGAGGTTCGGTGGACGCCCCCCGAAAACGACATGGATGTCATGCGCTATCTGGTGTGGGCTGCCGATGCCGAAGAGGGTCCCTTTGAGCAGGTCTCCGGGTTTGGTACCGAACCCAATGCCTACTATGTAGAGCAGAATCTGCCGCCTCTATCGCGGCGCTTTTACCAACTTGCGGCTCAAGATTCGAGTGGCAACACCTCTGCCCGTTCACCAATCGCTCGAGGCACAACCACCTTGCCCCTCATTGCCGGTTTTCCTGCAGAGAGCGGGTTGGGAACCACCACATCACCGCTTGCGATCGATGCCGATCATGATGGGCGCATGGATATCTTTACCGGCGGTGAGGCCCTGTACGCCTTTCATGGAGACGGTTCAGAGCTTCGCGACGGGGATCTCGACGCAAGAACTCTCGGGGTTTGGGCTTTGGTGAACCCCGTCGATGCTGAGGATGGGGTTTGGGCAGCTCCCGCGGCCGGTGACTTGGACGGGGACGGTCGTATCGAAATCGTTGCCGCGACTCGCAAAAAAGGTTCCTTATTTGTCTGGGATGAGAACGGTGTTCTTCGTCCGGGATGGCCCAAACCCACCACTGCCATTGTGGGCGGGGCCGCGACCCTGGTTGGGGGACCCGTGCTGACCGATCTCACCGGAGATGGAAATCTTGAGATCGTGATTCACTCGGACCGGGCGGTTTACGCTTACACGCACGACGGCACAGAAGTCGTCGACGGGGACAATGACTCTCAAACCGAAGGTGTGTTTTTTAGAACCGGAAGCGGGGCCTCCTACGCTTCGGTGGCTGCGGCGGACTTCGATGAGGACGACAAGTCCGAGCTTGTTGTCTGTACCCGAGCCGGGCGCCTCTACCTACTTGAAGATGACGGAACCGTCATGGACGGGTATCCCATTCAGTACGGAGGCGACCTTGTCTCCTCACCGGCCATTGCCGATTTAGATGGGAACGGCTCTCTTGAAATTATTTTCGCAACCGGAGCCGATTCGGTTGAGGTCATCAACGTCGACGGCACGCGTCGACCGGGTTGGCCTCAGTATGTGTTGATGAACCAGGACTTCTTTTCGTCGCCTGCAGTGGCCGATTGGGATAACAACGGTTCACTGGAGGTGGCTATCGTCTCCGGCAACAACCGAGTGCACCTGTTCACCGCCGACGGGGCGGAGTTCGAGGGCTTTTCGGTTCGGTTTTTTGATGCCTTCGGCTCGCCCGTGGCCGTTAAAAGTTCAGGCGCCATTGGAAACGTGGATGCCGATCCCGACCTCGAATATGTGTTCGGAGATCAGTCCGGACAAATCTTTGCCTTAAATCTCGATGGCACCTTGGCCGAAGGCTTTCCCATTCAAATGGGGTCGGGAATTGAAGGCGGACTCATGGTCTTTGATGTCAACGGGGACGGCGTCAACGAAATTGCCTTAACCGCCCTCGATTCGAAGACCTACCTTTACCAAACGGCGGGAGCGGTGGGTTCGAACCTCGGGTGGCCCATGTTCCATCATGATCCTCGCCGAACTGGGCTTTACACCACGCCGATCATCGTGGAAACAGCCCCCAATCTTTCCATCGGTGTGCTTCAGTCAGCTCAAGTCCCCGATCAGGCGACCATCTACGTGGTCTCAACCCACCTACTCACTGCAGTTCCCGATGTCACTCTGGATAGCGCATCGCTAACCGTCAGTGAGATTGGCGAAAAGACAAGAGCGTATCGCGCCCGCGTGGACCTAAGCCCGGGAAGTCACACCGTCGAGGTGACGGGCACCAGCGTTTCGGGAACCGTCGGTATGGCGAACCGCACTTTCAACGCCGCGGCAGCCCCCACCACAGAGGGGTGGTCCCCATTGGGGAACACACAGATTTACGCGGAAGAGTTCACGGGCTGGCCGACCTTGTTGTTGACTCAGAGTGCCGAGAACAACCCCTACGCCCCAGCAAGTGGCGCGGGTGCGATCCAGGTTGGACCCGCCGGTTGGGACACCCCTCGTGGGACGCGAGTCCGGTTGCCAATCGATGCAAACTGGAGCGCAGGACGGGTGCTCGCTTGGTCCGATGGCGCCTGGAATCAGGTTGAAGCTTGGCCTGGATCCGACGGCACGGCAGAGTTTGCCCCGGAACAATTCGGTTGGTTCAAGGTCGTTCCTTCGGACACCTGGTCCCTTCGTCCCATGCAAGTCCAAGCACTTTCGCCGAATCCGTTTGCCCAGAAAACACGCATTGCTTTTACCTTGACCCGATCCCAAGAGGTTCAGGTCGATGTGTTTGATGTTCGAGGCGCTAAGGTGCGTGCGATCGCGGGGCGCAGCTTTGACGCCGGACACTACGAACTGTTCTGGGATCGTGAAACCGACCTAGGAAGATCGGTTGCGGAAGGTATCTACTTTGTCCGGGTGAAGGGGGAAGATGGCCCCGCTTCGGTTCAAAAAGTGGTGGTGCTTAATGAGGGAGGTGCCCGATGAAAACCGCGAGTTTTTCACTTGGCTTGGTCCTCACCGGCGCGCTCCTCACGACAACGCTACTTGCCTGCGGAGGTGGCGGGAGTACGGAACCCACTCGAACGATCCAGGTGGCGGTGACCCCGGCCACCCAGACGGTGCGTATTGGCC
>JABDJR010000164.1 GCA_013003415.1 Candidatus Eiseniibacteriota bacterium
GAATAATGGCGACGGGCCCACTCACCTGCGAAAGACTTGCTCCGCCGGTGACAAGGCTTCCAATACTCTGGAATGTCATGCCTACAGCCATGAGGGCAGCTCGGGTTCCTACCACCACGCCTTCACCAAATCCAAAGCGTCGCGTGAAGGTCTGCTCGCTGGTAGCTCCAATGCCAAGACGGCCCGTTACTTCGCCGTTGTTTTCGACGCCCATCGGCACAACGGGCACGATGAAGTTCTTATCTTCGCGAGAGATTCCAAGCTGGATTTCTTGGTCCGGGTTGCTACGGATCAGTTCGGTCATGTCGGTCCATGACTCGATCGCGTTGTCGTTGATGGACGTGACACGGTCGCCCACTTTGAGCCCCGCACTGTAGGCAGGAGTTCCGATAGCGACATCGCCGATAATTGGCGGGAAAGGAAAACGCAGTCCGGTGAAAAGATCGGTGAAAGCGGATTCAGGAACGGTAAGCGTTACCTCGGATTGATCTCGAAGCACAGTGACAGAAGCGTCTCCGGGGTTTTCACGCTCGACAATCCCCAGTACAAAACCGGAGCGAGCCGTTACCGGCTGGTCATCGACGGCGATGACCACATCCCCATCTTGAAATCCAACTTCGGCCGCGACACTTCCCGCATCGACGCTTCCAATTTCGTTGGGTGCATCGGGACTGGTAATACCGACCCAGGCGAGCACGATGCCAAGCACGATGGCGAGCAGGAAGTTAGCCCCGGGCCCGGCAAGAGCAATGAGAACGCGGCGCCACCAGGACACGGCGAAGAAATCATCGGGTTGAAGAGCATCACGGTCTCGGGGATCGTCGCCGGACATTTTGACGTAACCACCTAAGGGCAACGCCGAAATGACATACTGAACTCCACGCCAGGTCTTGGAAAAAACAACGGGGCCAAAGCCTACCGAAAAGCGCTCGACGCGCACACCCACCCAACGAGCCACGGCAAAATGCCCCCACTCATGGATGATCACCAAAACGCTAAAAACTAAGAGTCCAAAAATAATTGTTGTCACGATGTTCCTGCTTTCCCTCTACCCCGTCCCGGCCCAGCGGGTGCTCTATCCGCCAGCATATCTTCATATACCTGAATCGTTTCGTCCACCATCCGGTCCTTAGAGAAATATCGGACACGATCTAAGGCTCCTGCAACGATTTGGTCCCTGAGGGGACGATCCTCCAGAACCCGAGTCAAAGCCTGCCCAAGGGCCTGAATGTCGCCAGAATCGACCAATAGACCGCTGGAACCGTCCTCAATCATCTCAGGAAGGCCCCCGGAGCGGGTGGCCACCACCGGAGTCCCCACCGCCATGGCGTCTAGAACCGAGGTTCCAAGCCCCTCAAGGCGCGACGGCAGGACAAAAATGTCGACCGAGGCCACCCAACGAAGGGGGTCCTCTCGATATCCCAAGAAGTGTAGCCTGTTCTCTAACCCTAAGTCTAATGTTTGCTTACGCAGTTTATCTTCCAAATGACCAGAACCAGCTATGACCCCATGCACCGGCTCAGGCAGAAGCGCCATGGCGGCAATGAAGTCCTGCGGGGCCTTGTGGTTCACGAGGGCTCCAATGAAACCCACCATGGGAGTTTCCGGGGCAAGCCCCAGCTCCGTTCGAATTCCCGCGCGATCTTGCTTGCCCTCTCCCCGGGTTAAGTCGACACCACTATGGACCCGAGAGATTTGCGAGGCAGGAATGCCCGAATTCAAGAGTACCTTCTTTACATTGTCGCTAATGGCAACGTAGCGAGACACTCCCCTACGGTACTTCCAATACCCTGCCGGTCCCCCTTTGATGGGAAAGTCGACGCGTCGTGAGACCACAAGAGGCGGAGCCGCAGCGTGCGCCACCATGGCCAGACGACAGATGCCGTGGGCATGACCGGTATGAGCATGCACGATATCGAGGCGATCAAAGTTGCGACGAATCTGCCGTGCTGCGCGCACGTCGCCATCCCCACGCACCGAAACCGGAATGACCTCCACATCGAGGTCGGCCACCCGTTTGCGAAGCTCGCCCTTCGGGTTGGCAGCCAAGAGGGGTTTCGCGCCACGCTTTACCAGCCCCTGGAGGAGATAGAGAACCTGTTGCTCTCCCCCACGCCAACCCGGCGAAGGGGCGACATGAAGAACTCGGGGAATCAGGAGGCGTGCACCTTAACTGCGGCCAGAGCCAACTGGCGGGCCTCACGGTCGGCCTCGAGCACCGCACTAAGAGAGTCGGCGGGGCGGTTCTTGATTTGGCCAAGGACCACTTGAAGCACATCGGCAATGCCCAGGTATGGGAGCTCCTCACGCAGGAACGCTTCCACCGCAATTTCGTCGGCGCCATTCAGCGCCGTGGGCATGATGCCTCCACTTTTGAGCGCATCGTAGGCCAACCCCAAACAGGGAAAGGTCTCGTGATCTACATCGAAGAACTCGAGTTGCTTCCAGTTCGGAAGATCGGCGGGACGAATATCACAGTCCCAGCGTTCTGGATAGCTTAGGGAGTACTGCACCGGAAGCAGCATGTCCGGGGCCGCCATTTGCGCAAGCATGGATCCATCGTTCGTTTCAACAACCCCGTGTATCACACTTTGGGGATGAACCCAGACTTCAATCCGCTCCGCAGGAATCTTAAAAAGATGATAGGTCTCAATGACCTCAAGCCCCTTGTTAAAGAGCGTTGAGCTGTCGACGGTGATACGTCGCCCCATGGGCCAGATGGGATGGTTAAGAGCCTCAGCCGGAACCACGTTTTCGAGTTCGTGTCGCTTCTTACCTCGAAAAGGCCCACCCGAGGCGGTAATGATTAACCGCGAGACATGATCTAAGGTGATGCCTTCAAGCGCCTGGAACAATCCGGAATGTTCGCTGTCCACCGGGAGCACGGTCGCACCGTGTTTGCTGGCTTCGGCCATGAGCAGCTCTCCGGCCAAAACCAAGGACTCCTTATTCGCTAGAGCCAGAGTTTTCCCGGACGCGGCCGCCGACAAACTCGCACGAAGCCCTGCGCTGCCCACGATTCCATTCACCACGATATCCACATCGTCGTGGGCGGCTAACATTTCCATGGCATCGGCTCCGCCGTAAACTTCCACAGACGGTCCCAAGGCTTCCTGCACTTCCGCAACTTTGGAGGTGTCCCCACAAGCAACCCGCGGCACGTTGAATTTCTTGGCCGCTTCGACCAGGAAGTCGACCGACTGGTTCACCGCTAATGCGGTTACTTCAAGACGATCCGAAAATCGTTCGGCCACCTTGAGAGTCTTTTGGCCTATGGATCCGCTGGAGCCCAACAGGGCGATACGACGTTTTGGATGATTCATGAGTTGTTAGGAATCCAAGAAGAGCCGGAACGCATAGAACGCGACCGGTGTGGTAAGGAGTAGGCTATCGATACGATCCAAAACCCCGCCGTGACCGGGAATTACTCTCGAGGTATCTTTGGCATTGAGGTTGCGTTTGATCATGGACTCAATGAGGTCACCAAGGGAAGCTGCCGCCCCTAGGGCTGCCCCTGCCGCGAGACCTTGCCAAACGGTAAGAAGACTCGGGGATGCCAGCTGAGCGGCTCCCGCCACCACAAGCGAAGACCCCAGGATGCCGGCTAAGAATCCTTCTACTGACTTGTGAGGACTAATCC
>JABDJR010000178.1 GCA_013003415.1 Candidatus Eiseniibacteriota bacterium
CTTTGTACCAAAACCATCTCCGCACCCAAGGCGGCCATGTGATTCCGCTTTTCGGAACTGAACGCATCGGAGGTGACAATGGTGAGCTTGTATCCCTTCACTGCGCAAATAAACGCAAGCGAGACCCCGGTACTGCCAGCGGTGTATTCCACCACGTGTCCGCCCGGTTTCAAGCGCCCATCCTTTTCCGCAGCTTCGATCATGGCCAGCGCCATACGATCTTTCATGCTCCCGGTGGGATTTTCGGATTCTAACTTCACAAAAATGCGCGCACAGTCCTTGGGCCGGATGCGATCCAAAGCAATCAACGGCGTGTTGCCAATGCGGTCGAGAAGCGTGTCGGTCTGTTCGGTCATAGAACTTTACTCTCAAAAGATTGAACAAGACGTTGCAATGGCGGGCTGGGATTGCCGGTAGCTGACGAGAAGCCCGGTGAGGTCCCTAAACCAAGTCACGATACGCTCCGTGCAACAACGCCAAGGAGTTCTTGTGAATCCCGCAACAGCCACCCAAACCTTGCACCCCCTGGTCACGACAAAAAGCGCCAAAGCGTTCGATCTCGTGGTCTTCCAAGTGCCCGTTCCGATCCCACGCGGGAAGCGCGATCAAAGGTAGCGACGTCGCCGGCTTCAGCGATTCCAAAGCAGGTTCCAAGTCACTCGGGAACGCACCGCAGCCCACGCCAATCGCAAAGAGCTGGTGCTTCTCGGCTAGCGCCGCAAACTCCGCCGCAGGAAACTTCCAATGGGGAATAGGCGTCATCAACACCGCGATAGGAACCGGAAGATCGCGCAACAGTTCCAACGCGCGCTCCACATCTTGCAAGTGCAAGAACGTTTGCAAGATCAACCCATCAACCCCAGACGCCAAAAGCTGTCGCGCGGTTTGAAGATAGGGGTGCACCGGATCTTCGCGCCCGGGCGGGGCCATCGACCCAAACACAAACTTGGCTCCTGAGTCCCTCGCCAACACCACGGCCCGGGTCACAACAACCGCTCGGTCTTGCGGCGAGCTATCGAAACTGGCCGCAGAAAAAGTGTTGGTTAGAACTGCATCGCAACCGGCGGCGACATCTTCCTGGTGCAGGGCGGCGACCGCCTCGGGATGGGATGCATTCAGAGGTTCAAGTGGGGGTTCAAACCCTTCCAGGATTAGACGCGTACCCAAGGGTCCCCCAAACAACAGGGGACCGTTTGCAAAGAAGGCCGAGTCTTGAGAGCGAGGCGGTTTGGAATCCTGCATGGTCTCGCAGCCAATGATACACTTTTGCCCGAGGCTGGAGGCGTCCATTTGAAGATTGAACTTCGTGATATTGAAATGCGGTTCGGTGCACGGACCGTGTTTTCCAATTTAAACCGCACCGTCGAGCCGGGAACCCACCTGGTCCTGACCGGTCCCAACGGAAGCGGCAAGAGCACTTTGCTCAAAGTCATGGGCGGTCTTCTAACTCCCACCCGTGGCGAAGTGCATTGGGAAGCCAGCACCAACCGAAGCGAAGTTCGTAAACGCCTCGGTTATGTCGGTCCCGACCTCACCCTTTACGACGATCTGACCGTGGCGGAGAACTTGGAGTTTTTTCACGCCTTCGAGGACGCGCCCGCCGCCAGCGCCACCCAACACCTGGAAGCTCTGGGATTGCATGATCGCCGAGACAGCCGCTACGGATCGCTTTCCACCGGCCTCAAGCAACGCACCAAGCTCGCTTTTGCGCTGCTCAAGAATCCGGCCCTGCTCCTTCTCGATGAACGCAGCCTCGGCCTCGATCCCCAAGGACGCAAACTCATCCCCTGGCTCATGGCCCTCGAACCAAACCGCACCGTGGTCCTTGCCACCAACGACCCCAGCGAGTTTGAGTTGGGAAAGGAAAACCTTGAACTGGGCTAAGCACGCGTGGCGCGTTCTCTTGAAGGACATGCGCACCGAACTGCGCGGTCGCACCGCCCTCGGCACCCTCATTCTCTTTGCGGTTGTCAGTATTACTGCGGTCAGCTATTCCCTGGGTGGTTTCGGTCTCACCACCGCGGTTCAAGCGGCCCTCCTCTGGATTGTCCTCTTTTTTGCCGCCATGGCCGGGCTCGCCCGAAGCTTTGTGGCGGAAAGGGAGACCGGAACCGACCTCGCCTTGCGTCTCAGCGCCCCCGGAAGCGCCGTCTACCTGGGCAAGTTTTTACTTAACCTCTTGCTACTCTTTATCTTAGACATTTTAGTGATCATTCTATTCCAAATTCTGTTACCCCTCGGCACCCTGAATTGGACCCTATTCATGCTAGGGTTAGGTCTCGGCTCTGTAGCGTTGGCGTCGTCGTCTACGCTCATTGCCGCCATCGTTGCGCAAACCAACATACGTGGGGCTCTGTTCACGGTCTTGGCTTTTCCGGTGTTGTTACCGGCCCTGATCGCGGGGATAGCTGCGAGCCGTAAAGCCCTCGATTCAACGCCTTTAGCCGAAGCCACGGGAGAACTTCAGCTCCTGGTTTCGTACGCGGGAATCATGATCACCGTAGCCCTCATGCTTTTTGATTACGTGTGGGAGGAATAGTTAGCGATGAAGACGATGTTGAAGTGGGGCACGGGAATCTGGCTTTCCCTAACCATAGTCATGGCGTTTCTTTACGCGCCCGAAATGACGCGCCCCAACATGGCCACTGGGGGTTTTGACGCCTGGCCTTCCTTCCGAATCGTGTTCTTTCATGTGCCCTGTTCATGGA
>JABDJR010000231.1 GCA_013003415.1 Candidatus Eiseniibacteriota bacterium
GTACTCCGTTTTCAGGGTCACACGCAGAGGTTTGTCTTCACCGGGAACCGACAAGCGCAGAGCGTTCTTTCCATCTTGCCAATAGGTGACGGTTTCACCGGACTCTAAAGTTAAGGACCCTGCGGGCCTTGGCGGAGAGATGCTCGAGTCTGAGCAACTCCAAAGAAAAAAGGGGAGAGTGAATGAGGAAAGAACGATCGTGAGGCTTCGCTGCATGATTTTGGATCTTCCTGGACGAGGCTTGGTTGCGGTTCGACCATGAGCAAAGGGGGTGCCAGGAAGAGATGCGCGAACAGTTTCTTGGATCGGTGATCAGGAGGGCGGTGCGTCGATTTTCTCGTCGACTCAAGGGGACTCATCTGACCATTTCGCTGCAACAAGTGACCAAAAGCGGTCAGTTCGTTGCCCAAGAACGTGTGTGCGGAGGGAAGAGCAAGAAAAAGACGGTCAACTGAGCTGACCTCTTTATGGAATTAGCCGGATTCGCTTAAAATGAAAGCCCCGGCTTTGCGGGCCGGGGCTATCGACGATTCTTTTAAACAACCAATTGGAGACTCCAACAATAGGTATCGGGATTTGACCCAAAGCCTTTAGGTTATGACGCAAGATTTATGATATAAAATAATTGGCAAATTTAGACAAGTAAATTCAATAGTATCGCTTAGGGGTGAGCTATACATACGTTGAGTTTTTCTCTTGTCCGGGGATTGCGCGAAGAGTAGGCTGCAGTTCTTCACTAGGAGGGTGGGGTGTGATGGCTTTTCTAAATTTTGGGTTGGTCGCCGTGCTGGGTTTGATCGTGGGTTGGCTTCTGGCGAAGCTACGCTTTCGATCCCAACTCAGTGAGCAGGGCCACCGTTTTTCCGAAGAGACCCGGCTTTTGGCCAGCGATCTCGCCGCCTCTCAAGCCACCGAACGACTGGAGACCGAGCGTCGCCAAGAGCTCGAGGCGAAGGTTCTTCCCCTTGAACAAGCCAAAGACGAACTCGACCGTGAGCTTGCCGTGGCCCGAGAGCGCATTGAGCAAGCCCAAAAACATGCGGAAGAACAGCGCAGTTTTATAGAAGACTCCCGCAAGGAAATGGAAGACGCCTTTCACTCCTTGGCTTCGAAAGCTCTGAAGGGATCCACGGATCAGTTTCTGGATTTGGCCGAGCAGCGTCTTGCCCGCACGCGCGAACAGAGCAACAAGGACCTCGACGATCGCCGCATGGGAATCGAGTTGTTGCTATCTCCCCTCAAAGACACTTTGTCGCGGTTGGATCAACGCACGGGTGAACTTGAGAAAGCCCGCCAGGGCGCCTACGAAAGTCTGAAAGAGCAGATCAACTATCTCCACCAAACCACAAACTCGCTGGGTGAGCGCACCACGAGTTTGGTGAGCGCGCTTGAAGGCTCACAGTTCCGCGGGCAGTGGGGCGAAGTGGCGTTGAAGAACGTGGCCGAGCTTGCGGGCATGAACGAACACTGCGACTTCGTTCAGCAAACCACGGTCGATGATGGTAAGCGCCCGGACATGATCGTTCGGCTTCCAGGTAAGCGGCAAATCGCAGTTGATGCCAAAGTGCCGCTGACGGGTTACATGGATGCCGTCAACGCCGACAACGACGCCGATCGCGACAAGGGCCTCGACCGTCATGTGGTGGCTTTAAAGAAACACATTCGAGCTTTGGCATCGCGGGAGTATGCCGCCAACCTCAATGGCGGCACCGACCTTGTGGTGCTGTTCCTTCCTGGCGACCCCTTCCTTGCCGCCGCGTTCCAGCGCGACGCGCAAATCCAAACCGACGCCATGCAACAGAAGGTGCTTCTAGCCACACCCACCACGTTGGTGGCCCTGCTGCGCACCGTGGCCATTTATTGGCAGCAACAGTCCCTGGCCGAGAACGCCGAGAAGATCGCCGACACCGCGCGCGAACTCTACAGTCGAGCCGCCGTGTTTAGTGAGCACCTGGCAAGCACGGGCAAGGGGCTTCGCTCGGCGGTGGAGTCTTACAACAGTGCGGTGGCTTCTTTCGAGCGTCGGTTCATTCCCATGGGTCGTCGTTTAGAAGACATGAAAGTGGCGGAACGCCTTGGTAAAGAGCTCAAGAGTCCGCCCCTCATTGAAGAGTCGCCCCGTGAACCTCATGAGCAGCTCCAGGTCGACTTTGGGGCGAATGAATAGGCTTCTTGGTGGCGCGGTTGCCCTGGGTGGTTTGCTGCTTCTGGGCTGCCCGAACCCCCAAAACTACAACCTAATTCAGGAGCCTCGCTACGCCGGTTGTGGCAGCGAAACGATCCCCGATCCCGCAAGCCTTGCCATACGCTCAAGCGCGGCCTTGAAACACGTCGGTGAAGTGAGCATCGCTTCCTTCAACATCAAGTTCTCTAAAGAAATCGAACGAGCGACCGCGGTTTTGCTCCGAAACCCCATGCTTCGAGAGGCCGACATTCTTCTTCTCCAAGAAATGGATGTCGAGGGTGTGGCTCGCATCGCCAAAGCTCTCGACCGATGTTGGGTTTACTACCCGGCCACGCGCCACCCACAAACAAAACGCGATTTTGGTAACGCCATTCTCAGTCGTTTCCCAATCCAAGACGATCACAAGGTCATCTTTCCTCACCTGGGTCAGTTTGGCCGCACCCAGCGGATCGCGGCTGCGGCCACGCTCCTCATCAATGGTCAGGCGGTTCGTGTCTACAGCCTTCACGTAGCCACCCAAATCGAGTTGGGGCCTCAAAGACGAGAAGCCCAGGTGCAAGCTGTGATCGACGATGCCCGCTCTTTTGATGGCCCCGTCATTGTGGGCGGCGATCTCAACGATTATCGCTTGGGGCATGTCTTCAAAGATGCAGGCTACCACTGGAACACACGAC
>JABDJR010000234.1 GCA_013003415.1 Candidatus Eiseniibacteriota bacterium
CCTTCCCTGGTTGATCGGCCTCGGCTTCGCCCTGATTGTGGCTAGCCTGGTGGTGCCTTTTGAGTGGCGTCGCATCACCTCCGACGCATGGTTCCATGTCGCGGTGGTTCATGAAATGAGCCGTGCCGGCATCCCCCCACAAGACCCTTACTTTGCCGGCTTGGGCCTTCAGTACTTTTGGTTCTTCCACACCGTGCTTTTAGGATGGCAACACGCATCCAGTTTGTCGCCGGCTGGGACCATGGCGCTCCTGAACATTGTGGGCGCGGGACTTTGCGTGCCCGCAGCCGCCACCCTGGGCCGGGCCTTGAACTTTCCCAAGGATGCTTGCCGTTGGGCTGGCGTCGTCATCTTGCTGGGCATGGGCGGTATGTTTTGGGCCCTCTTTCCTATCAAGCTCATCACGCTGTTCTACGGAGAGGTAACGGGAATGGCGGCGGTACGCGACCTGGTTGGAGATACCTCTAACCTCATGCCCATCGACACCGGGCGTATTGTTTCCATCGGAAACAGCACGAGCTTTATCCTGCGCAAGTTCTTGGTGGGAACCGCCGCCTCCTGGGCCATGCTGCTTGTGCTCATCACCGGAGCCAGTGCTCTTCGATTCGCCCGACATCGTCGTGCGGCGGAGTTGATTTTCTTATTTCTCAGTTCCTTGGGTGCCTTCTTGTTTCACACCATCGTGGGTGGCGCTTCGGTGGTGGCCATCGCGGGTGGCGCTTTTTTGGTCTTCGTCACCGGGCGCGGTCCGCGAAAACCATCACTGTGGATCATGTTCGCGATCGCCTTGTCGCTTGTCCTCTGCGTTCCCTACTTAATGTCGGTGACCTCAGGCAAAGAGTCGAGCAACATGTTCCCGCTGGGCATTCATCTTTGGGCGATCCTGTCCCTCCCCATCACTCTCTTTGGAGTCGGCCTGCTCGCGCCCTTTGCCCTTAAACGGATTTGGAAACGGGGCCCAGGTCCCGACATGCTGTTTTTGGGGTGGCTTCTCTGCGCCCTGGGCTACGCCCTTCTGGCTCGCCTTCCCGGCCCGAATCAATTCGACAAACCACCCATGATTCTGTACATGCCCTTAGCCGTCGCGGCCGGACTCGCCATTCCCGCGATTTGGCACAAGCTCACTCGGACCCGGAGTCGCGTGTGGTTTGCTGTTGCACTATTTATGTTTCTCGTCCCCGAGAACTGTTTCCGCGCCTACGGCTTTTTCAACGATCGATTCTTTCCCGCGAACTGGGAAGAGGAAGCGCCCCTCTATGAGTGGATCGGAGAAAACACAGAACGCGATGCGGTTGTGATCGACGCCCCCGAGCGCACCGACGTGCTCCTCCGCGCACCCCGCCGTCAGCTCTACGGCCTGGAGACCTACGCCTATCAATGGGGGTACGATGCGGAAGAGATGGATCGGCGGTACAAACTCAAACAAGAAATTTACAAGGGGTCCGGAGCACTTCCCAAGACAACCGTAGAAACTCTACGAAGCTTAAGCATCGATCTCGATGCCCCTTTGTATGTCGTTGTTCGGAACGCCGAAACACCAAATGTCAGCCGCCGGCTGCTCGCATCCCGTCAGTTCCAATCGGTTTTCCATGAAGACGGCCGACATGTCTTTTCTTTTCAGCCCTAGGAGGGTTTCCATGACGATGACACATCGCCCCGCGAAACGCTCACTCGTGAGGGCACGTGGACTTTAAACGCCATAGCACCTATCTCTTCATGCTGCGCATGATGACTTTGGTCTCGGGAGCGGTCACGAGCATGATTGTGGCCCGCACCCTGGGCCCCGAAGGCAAGGGAGTGATTGACCTCGTCATGCTGCTGCCGCAGTTTGTTTCCAGCCTGGGTTCTATGGGTGTTCAGGCTTCGGCCATCTACTTTGCCGGAAGAGGTTTTTCCCACCGAAATCTCGTCCAAACCGTCTTCGGGCTTGGACTCGCCTTCTCGGCCTTGCACATTCTCCTTGTATGGATCTTCAAGGACGAAGTGGCGGGCGTGATGCGCAAAGGCGGTGAGCACAAATGGGTCATTCTTTCGGTGGCCATGATCCCGTTTTATCTTTTGTGGAAGTACAGCGATTGCCTGCTCCAAGGGATGTTCCGATTTGGGGCCTACACCTCCCTTCAAATGGCCTCCCTCATCTTCCGCCTTGTGGGTGTCATTCTCTTCTTGTTGGCCTTGGGTTTCGGCCTCGCCTACGGAGTGTGGATCTATGTTCTATCCGCATTGATTCCGGCGGTCGTTTCCATGGTGCTTTCCTGGGTCTTCTCGAAACGCTCGGAGAAGAAAGCCTCCACAAAAGAGATCCTGAAATACGGCTTTCAAGTGCACTGGGGAAACTTGGCCCAACGGGGAAACCTCGAACTCGACCGGTTCATCATCAACCCTCTTTTAGGCACGGCGGCGGTTGGGCTCTACGGCATCTCAGTCCTAATGGGACAGCTGGCGGTGCAAGTTTCGGGAGCGGTGAGCCAAGTGCTGTTCCCCAAAGTTGCCAAGGAAGGTAAAGACGCCCTCGATGACACCTGCTTTCTTTCGCGTAGTTCTATTGCGATTTCCGTCGCGGGGTCAGCCGGCCTTGCCTTAGTTGGGTGGTACCTCATCCGCTGGGTGTTTGGAGAAGAGTTTGCGCCCTCTTACAAACCGATGCTGTGGCTTTTACCCGGCATCGTGATGTCGAGCATGGGGATGGTGTTGAGTCAGTATTTAGCCGGGATCGGGAAGCCGAATCTCAACAGTATTGCGTCGGTGATCGCCCTCCTGGTTAACATTCCCGCGCTGTTGTTCTTGATTCCAAAATACGACATTTCCGGAGCCGCCATAGCGACCACCATTGCCTACACCATTCAAGCCGGCATCATCGCCTTCTACTTCGCGCGCGAAACATCGAAGGGGCCTTCCGCCTTCATGCTGGCCACTCCGGCGGATGTCGCCCGCTTCTGGCAACTGGGAATGAGCTTGTTGAAGCGGAGGCCGGGAAAATGAGTAGCTTCCGCGCCCTCTGGGTTATTCAGCGGTACCGTCCCACCTTCACCGGCATGGGGGTCTTGGCCGATCACCTCGCTCGCCATCTGAAACCTCTTGGGGTGGAGGTGGAGATAGCGACTAACACCCTCCCCGGTGAGCCGCGATTGGATGATTCTCAGTATCCGATCGTGAAGCGCTTCCCTATGCCGATCTCGCGGAACCCTTTTGTGATGAAGCGAGAGAGCCGTGAGCTCAAAGAGTATCTTGAGGACTGTCGGGATCGATTCAAGATTGTGCACGTGCTCGGAGGGCCAACCACCTTCCCCATGGTGTTGAAGCAGGCGCAAAAGAACGGCCAAAAGACGCTGATCACCTCGACGCTTCTTAACTCGGACGATCCCGTGACCTTGAGTCAGGGAAAACTGGGTTTTATCCGTCGCAATGCCTACAAGAGCGCGGATCACTTCGTGACCTTGTCCGAGGCTCTCATCAACACGTACGAACAGGCAGGCATTGATCGCAGCAAAGTGTCACTCATTCCACCGGGAGCCGATCTGGATCGCGATGCCAGCCAGCGCACTCGGGAAGAAGCCGCGGCGAGTCTTGGGTGGAAGCTCAACGTGCCACGCGTGATTTTTGTGGGAGTGGTTTTGCATCGCAAAGGCGTCGATGTCCTCATGAACGCCTGGACCAAAGTGAAAGAAGCGGTTCCTGAGGCGCAGCTCTATATGGTCGGACCCAACGACATTCCCGAAGCTCCCGACAAGGTTGCTATCGTCCAGACCGCTCTGGACGCCATGAAGCAAAGTCCTCACGCAAACTCGGTTCACTTCTTGGGCCGGGAAACCGACGCCGACCGCCTAGCCATGATGTTTCGCGCTGCCCACACCTTTGCTTTTCCTACTCGCATGGAAGGATCGCCCGTAGTGATCATTGAATCCCTGGCGGCGGGAACACCGCCCGTGGTGGCACGTATCCCGGGAATCACCGACCGCACGGTTCGCGATGGAGAAACGGGTTTTGTGGTGGAGCAGGACGATCCCGAG
>JABDJR010000237.1 GCA_013003415.1 Candidatus Eiseniibacteriota bacterium
ATCAACGCCCGCGAGAATCTCATCGATGATCTTCTCGGGGTCTTCGGTGCGTGGGTTGTCTGAAGTGACCCAGAGCAAGTCCGCCCCCCGTGAGGCAACTTGCCCCATCTCAGGACGCTTTCCCGCATCGCGGTCTCCCCCACAACCAAACACCAACAGCACACGACCGCTGGTGATTTCTTTGACCGCTTCTAAAACGAGGGACAGCGCATCGGGGGTGTGCGCATAGTCCACCAGAATCTGAAAAGCGGCTCCATCCACCGGCTCCATGCGTCCCGGAACCTGCTTGTTCCCTTCGAGACCCTGGGCGATGGATGGCAGCGGAATACCTAACTCGGAAGCCGCAGCCGCAGCGGCTAAGGCGTTTAGTACATTGAACCGTCCCCGGAGAGCGGTTTGAATCTTGATCTCGCCGTGAGGCGTTTTAAGCAGGAACGAAGAACCGTTGCTTTTGGTCTTCACCTCAGCCGCACGATAGTCGGCCTTTTCATGAAACCCGTAGGTGCGAACCGTACCCGGCACGCGGTCCATCAGTTCTCGTCCCGCTGGGTCTTCGAGATTCAGAATGGCGATCGCGGGATCAGGAAAAGCGCGACTCGCAGGATCGAACAATTCGAACTTCGTTTCTTTGTAGGTTTCGAAGTCGCCATGATAGTCGAGGTGATCGCGGGTGAGGTTGGTAAACACCACCACCGCGAAAACCAATCCAAAAGTTCGTTTTTGGGCAATAGCGTGGCTCGATGCTTCCATAGCCACCAAGCGAGTGCCGCCCTCAACAGCCAGCCGAAGCATGGCCTGGGTCTGCGGTGCTTCGGGAGTGGTAAGACCGGTGGTGCGCGATTCGTTTCCGAACCTGTTTCCCAAGGTGCCAAACACGCCGCTGGGAACCCCACCTGCTTCGGCGATCTGTTGCAAGATTTGAGTGACGGTGGTTTTTCCGTTGGTCCCGGTGACTCCAACCAGTTTCAATTCGCGGGAAGGGTGCCCATAAAACGTGGCCGCAAGACGCGCCATGGCCTCTCGTGTATCGGGCACCACCACTTGGGGAACCGGCGGCTCCACCGAAACCGGGTAACGCACCACAAGAGCAACCGCACCTTGACTCACGGCGCCGGCGGCAAAGTCATGTCCATTCCTGGCCAGCCCTTCCAGACAGACAAACAGGGCTCCACCCCCGACTTGCCGTGAGTCAAATTCAATTCCGGAGATGTCCACCGTGGATTCTCCTAAGACTTGCGATTGAGGAAGCTCGGAAACAAGCGTGCTCAAGATCATCGCGTGCCTTCCTCGACAAACAAACCTGTTTGCGTTGGTGGCTCGCAGTAGAGAACAAATTTTTGGTTCGCCCCTTCTCCTACGATCTCTTGTTTAACCACGCGCCCGGAGCCTCTGAATTCGATTTCTAGATCCAAATCATTCGCCCAGGTCAGGGCATCGCGGGTTGATTGCCCGCGAAAATCGTAGGAGTCGTCTTGGTCGGAAACTGGAGGGAGCGTGCCGTCGGCCAAGGCCGGCGTGGCCCAGAAGTCTTTGAGACGATCGCGGGTCGGCTCTTTGGCCACCGTGACCATGGGGTATTCCGGGTGAAGCTTGGCCCCGGGAATACGTCGGTAGGCATCGAGGATTTCGCGAAAAACTGGAGCGGCGGCGGCACCACCGTACTTGGTTGCCGGTTCGTCGATCAACACAAGCAGCACCATGCGCGGGTTCTCGAGAGGAGCCATGCCGACAAAAGAGGCGTAATGATGCTTAGAGGAGTATTCCTGCCTGACTTTTCCTGAAGCTAAGGTCTTGGGCTTGAGCTTTCGCGTCGTACCCGTCTTACCCCCCACCGTCGTCCATCCCAATTGAGCCTCGGCTCCTGTCCCCTGTTCCACCACTTCCCGCAGCAGGTCGCGCACCTGCCCACACGTCTTAGAATCCAAAACCCGGGCCAAAGGTTCCGGCTGATTGCGAAAAACTTCAGCTCCGGCCTCGTTCTGGATGGTTTTCAGCACATAGGGGCGCATGAGAACCCCGTCATTGGCGACC